>JACQXX010000065.1 GCA_016208495.1 Acidobacteriota bacterium
CCATTGCCTGGACATGTTCTACACGGTGATCGTTACACCACCGAACGATTTCAGATATGACGATGAATTCAACTTCTCGGAGATGCAAAGCGACCAGGTCTATAGCGACGGTTTCATCTGGCTGGCCGAAGGACCACAGGTATTGACCGTCGAACAACGGCTGTGCCTTGGGTTTACCACCGATCAACAAACGGCGGCGGGATGCACACCCGAAGTTAGAACGCTCTCCCCTGACGCCATTACCCGAGGCACAACCCGTGAAATGACCTTTGACGGACAATGCTTCGGCAATGATCCATCCAGAATTTCAATCAAGATTTTTCTTCCTACCGGAGAGGAAGCGATGAATCGAGAGGTTGAGGTTCTCGATCACACGAAAAGAATTTCTCCTAATGGGGATCAGTTGAAAGTGCAGTTCAGCGTTGATACCGCCGCTCCAATTGGCACCATGGAGATGCCATATACCGCGCTCCTGACGTTTGAGACGGGAGTGGAATTCCCGAAGTATTTTCGAGTGATTGATAAAAAAGTGACCATTGAGCCTTTCCCAGGTGTACCACTGAACGGCATTTACGATGTTACTTTGAAAAGCCAGCAGGAAACTCCAACCGATGTCTTCAATGTTGAGGTGAAAATCATCACTCAAAGCGGCGCTGGATTGGCTGAATTTGATAATGGTGGAAGCGCCCAGGAAATCAGGTTCACCGGAAATCAATTGCGGACGGTCCGAATCCGTGGTACCCGAGTCAGTCTCCGTCCTTTCGATCTGAAATTGGAAGTTCGGGAAAAGCTCTTGTTCGGCCAGGGTCCTGAACAAGATTCAAAACCCTTTACGGTCATCAAGTTTATCGTAAACCAGGTTGGGTTCGCCGGAGGCCATCAACTCCTGGTCTGGGATGATTCGGACCATCCGCCAATCCCGAATGACGGGAACGAACCCAATTGGGAACGAAACGGCAACCAGGAAAACTCAAAAGCCGCCTACAATTACACCAACACCCCACCCGTTTCAGATCAGGAAGTCAAGATCTTTGCCCAACTGACCACTGAGCCGCCGAACATCTTCAGCTTTGGTCAAATTCCAGCAAAAGCACGGGTGGTTCGGGCGGATGCTCCCAGTACTCCATTGGGAACCGCCAAGGGAGTTCAACTTGGAGTGCTTGGCACGCGACTTCCCAATGACACAAAAGACCCCAATGGGTTTCCAGTGCGAGACTTTTTTGTCCTGGATCGAACCAGACTGGAGCGGTCAGGTCAGGGAGTCAAAGCCGGCAGATACAATCTTCTCTGGCAGGTGTCGTATGAAAAGGATTCCAAAGGCGAGGACATCTGGATTCCATTCAGCGGACGCCTTGACTCAGATTCGGCGCAAACTGGGCCGCATATCATTTATTGGACGTATCGTGACCCGAAACCAACCCCATTTGTGGATCCATTGAGTGAAACCGGGATTCAAAACAACCAGCTTTTTGACCGGGCTTTGGAATGGGGGTGCGGACTCGTCGCTGGCGGGATAGACAATGCACAAAACCAATCTGAAACACCAATTAAAGATCTGACTGCGCTTCTGGATAAAATCACGAAAGAAGTAGGAAAAAGCATTCAGCTTCAATCTACAAATCAGACGTTCGAGAGACACCCTTTGGAAATTACTAATTTCAATAATAGATTGGGGGGGAGTTCAAATCACGCCGTGCTTCTGAGTGGGCTTTTGAAGAGTATTGGAATCAATGCCCAGCCGGTCTATATCTGGTACGGCAAGCAAACCATTCGCCATCTTTATACCTACATCAAAGACCCTTCCAGAAGTGATGGCGGGCGGAAGTTGGTCACGTTTCAAGTCAAGCGTCCAGCCAATGATAATGTTGAGGAGAATCCACATTTTGATTACTTTACCTATGTGGAAATCTTGGAAATAACACCCAAAATCTCCATGTTCTACGATCCATCTTATGGCACCTTCGATGGCGAACCTCGCGGAGAACCGGTGTTGTTTAAGTTTTCGGAATTTCGATTCCATGAATATATGGACGATCAGGGAAGGCTCTTTACCAATTTCCAAACCGGCTTTAACAATGGGTTGACCGGAATACGGCTTCCTTTGAACACCACCATTAGCCAGGAGAGCATTTGTGAACACGGGGAGAATGCCGGGTTTGTTTCCCAGATGCCGAATGCACCACTCACGGTAAAATCCGGCCAACGATTTCAGGTGAAAATCACGATGCGAAACACTGGTGGAGTGCCGTGGAAAGCTACCAGTCAAGGATTTCCGATTCTGGAACCTGTTCAATCACCCGATTTGCCACCAAATTCCTGGGGGTCGTCAGTCCAGAGTCGAATACCCCCGATGATTCTTCCCGGTCGTGATCACACCTTTGACTTTGAGGCCGTCGCTCCAAAAACCACCACTCCTAAAGAGTATTCGTTTGAGTGGCAAATGCTTGATACCCGAAGCAATATCGAATTCTTTGGAGAAAAGACACCTAAGATTCTTATCCGGGTTATTCCATAAATGGTAGAGAAACTGTTGTTTCAGGCAGAAAGGAAAGAAGTTATGCCAATTTTAAAGAACTTTGCAATTATTATACTAGGGTTGATATTTATATCTCAAACTGATCCTAAGCAAAGCTATCTCCAGATCCACTCAAATGAACATTTAAAAACACTATCAAATCAGTTGATAGCCTATATCAAAAGCCAAGAAGGAGAAGTAATTCTCATAAGGCAAGACATAGAATCAACTTCCCAAATTCGCTCGGTTGTTGTTCAATCATTTGAAGTTAAAGAATATTACCTCTACATTGGAGTGAGTTTTTATGAAACTCAGGAACAAGCAACAGGAAGATTTCATCATTCAATCAGAACTGGGAGAGATAGTGAAGGATATATTTTAACAAACTTTGGCGATGAAGCGCGAGGGTGGAATGATGGCGTTGTTATGGCAAGACGGGGAAGTGTTTTTGTCAATCTGGCTGTTCATTTGAAACCAGATTCTTCGCAATCTCGCCACCAACCCTTAACGGAAGAGGAAAAACAAGCCAAAGAGGAGCTTGAATACCAGCAATCACAAGAAGCCTATAACCAGTTGATGAAAGAGCCCTGGGTTCAGTCAACGACTCTGCCGAAACGTGTTCCGAATTATTCGCCGGAACACAAGCTGGCCCAACAGTTTGCTAGGTATGTGCTGGATTTTATGGACCAATATTCAAAAGATCAAGGCCAACGATAAGTAAACAAAGTATTTAAATGGATATTCGATAAGGAGGGGTTAAAATGAACTGGTTCAAAAGTTTATGGTTTGTATTTGTGGTCGTTTTGTTTGTGCAGCCAATGATTATGGCACAAAGTCTTGTCAATTACTGTAGTTCAGGGTTAAAGAATCTTCCTGTTTCTGGACAAGTCGAAGCACAAGAAAGAGTTCCAGAGGGAGATCCGTTGAAAACTCAGGAAATTCCCAATATCAAGCAAGAATCCAACCTTAGGTGGGTTTATTATGAAACGGACAATTTCGAATTTAAAATTGATGTTGAAGTGTTTGGAACCCCTAAATTGGCAAGGAAAAGCTACCAAAAGTATCTTCGATTGAATCGAGAATATGGTCTAACCGATATACAATTGCCGGATCTTGGTAATGAAGCAAATGGCTGGCCTGATTTGCAATTCCCAATTCTTTACTTTAGAGAAAAAAATCTTGTTGTGATTGTCAAACCCTATCACTCAAGAGGCGGATTCTCACATGGAAAAAGTGTAAATCAAATTTGCCCTGAACCCATTGATATGAAAGTCCCTTATGGCGCTTGGCTGCAAATTGGTCAACAGTTCGCCAAACATTTTTGGAACTATCTCAAGCGACAAAACGAGGAAGGGAACATCCCCTTTATTCAAAGACAAGTAATAACGGATTATTCTGTGAATAGAAAAGAGATTAGAACTATTTTGCCTGGAAGAATGAGCTTTCTAATTCGAATAACTGAGCTTCCTACGGTATCGTCCGCAGCAAATTCGATTGAGCACCATACAGATTATGATGGGCCGACAAAACCAGCGGAAATAATAAAGAATACGTTTGTTGATGAGGCTAAAATCCAGCCATCTATAGGCGGCATCTGCACCAGGACGGAAAACATAAGATGTTGTATTTATTCAGCGATTATGGACAAAAATGATGATCCTATATTCAATTTGGATTATTCAAAAGATTTAATTCCGTATGTGTTGGAATTTATTAAGGAAAAATCGAAGTAAATTTTAATTGGCAAAACCGAAAGAGGAAAACAATGGTTAGAAAATCTTTCTTTGCAGGAAGTTGTGGAATTTTTTTTCTGATCCAACTGACGGTTTTTGGAACACCATTACCCCAACACAAAAAACAAGAGGCAGGAACCACACAAGCCGCATCCGTTCCGCAGCAGGTCGTGTATTTTCAACTCTTTCGCCAGGTAGCCGCGCTGGAAGCCAAAGCGGTTGAGTCTCCGGCCAATGCCGACAAGTACCGCGCCGTTTACCGCAATCTCGCCGGACTGACCGACGCCCAAAACGCCGTCCTACTCAAAACCGCCGTAGACTGCACCCGACAGGTAGACACGCTCGACGCCCGTGCCAAAACCATCATTGCCAGTTTCAGGGCCCAATTCCCAAACGGTCAAATTCCGCAGGGGAAAACGCTTCCACCTCCACCTCCGGAATTGCTGCAATTGCAGAAAGACCGGGACGCTACGATTTTGCGTTTCCGCGATCAACTCCGAACGGCTTTCGGAGAAGCCGCGTTCGCCCGGTTTGATTCCTTTGTTCAGGGAAACATCGGCGGCAAAATGATGGTTTCAAAACCCCAAGTTAAAACATCATAAATAAATGACTTGCCCCAGGTTGAGTTCAGAGTTTCCGCCTTCAGGCGGACAAACCAGACTCAAGCGTTTTTCTCCGTTTACCTTGAATCTGGAACACAAAACCCGCCTAAAGGCGGAACTCTGAACTTTTTTTCTGGTGAGGATTTCCTTGGGCTACCTGGAGATGTGAACGCCAATCCCTTCCAGAACTTTGTACCCCAATATTGAAAGCAGCACCAAACCGCCGATCACCAGCAACGCCGGTCCAAGCCACCGAACCAGGTTGTTGTCTGGGGATGTCGCCGGCATCGTGGCCAGAATATTTTCTTCGGGTTCATCTAAATCTGGTTTTACTTCCGGGACCAGTGGCATTGCCTCTGGTTTTTTGTCGAACGATTGGGCGTAACTCGTTTTCCGGTGGTTGAACCCAGGCGATAACAGCGAAAGTACCGAAGTGTCTGAGTCATCGGCTGAATATCCAGATGCTGCACCCGCAAGCATTCGGGCGGCGGCGAGGGCTCTCCGGAAATCGTCCGCCAGTTCCTGGGCGGTCTGATGACGGCGGCGGGGTTTTTTATCAATCGCTTTGCGAACGGTCACTTCAAGCAGGGCCGGGACATTGGCTCGAAATTCTTTCAGGAGCGGAGGATTTTCTGAAATTTGCCGACAAATCAGGGCTTCTCGGCGGCCACCTTTAAACGCGGGTTGGCCGGCAATCATTTCATAACAGATGAGACCCAGAGCGTAGATATCCGCCCGAGCATCAATCGGGTCTCCCAACGCCTGTTCCGGCGCCATGTACTGCGGCGTTCCAAGAATTGAATCTGAACTGGTTTGAATCGTCGGGTCCTGACAGGTGTCGTCACGGTGGGCAATGCCAAAATCCAGCACTTTCACCGTTTCCGAGTCACCAGAACCGATCAACATGATATTTTCCGGTTTGAGATCGCGATGGATAATGCCTGACGAATGGGCTGCCGAAAGCCCATCCGCAATTTGACTGCAAATCGAGGCAATTCGATCAAACGAGAACCGCTCGTCTTCGGCCAGTGTCTGTTTCAAGGTTCGGCCATCCAGCAGTTCCAGCACCATATAATCGCGGCCCTGGTGGGTGCCGACCAGTTTGACTTTCACGACATTCGGATGGTCCAGTTTCATCAGGATATTGGCCTCACGGCGAAACCGTTTGGCAGCATTCCGATTGGCGGCATATTCGGGCAACAGCAATTTCACCGCCACTCGCGATCCATCCTGGTTGGTGGCTTCATAGACCCGGCACATCCCGCCCTGGCCAAGCAATCTGGCCACCTGCCAGCGGCTATCAAGGGTCTGGCCGATTAACGGATCTTTTAGTTCCCAATCGGCGGAATCCTCGGTCCATTCTTCAAAATCCCTTGTGGTCATGATCAATCCTAAGAAAGTGCCTTCCTAAAATACCAGGACATTTTTAACCACGAAACACACGAAAGACACGAAAAAGATCAAATACTGAAACCAGTCAGTAGTCAGTGGTCAGTAGTCAGTAGTTCACTAACTCCATTTCCTTGAGTCACTTGACGGTTCACTCATACAAGCACTTCATTCCAAAATAGTAGTACCAGATTCAATTCTGAGTAAGCCACTGACAAGATCCGCACACTGTTTTATCGTGCGCACCTTGGGTTAGAAAACAGTTAAATAATTCGATCAGATAAACTTAGTGAACTACTGACTACTGACTACTGACTACTAACTGGCATTATTTGAACATTTCAGGGAACGTCCCTGATGGATTGCCATGCTTGAGGCTTTTCAAGAGAACGCGTCCAATTTCGTCATCAACTTCCTCAGGCACTGCCGGGCGGATTCCCTCCAGGCGCAAGGCTCGAATATTTTGAACTGATGGTTCATTGCCCATGGCAACGGAAATTTTCATTCGCAGGGTCGGCACCTGAGACGCCATTGTTCTCGGAACCGTAATTGCCGGCCAGGCCGGCCAGAGTGTGGAACCCGATTGTACCGGGAACCATTTATCAAACAGCATTAAGGCGCACATTTCGGTGTATTGCAACACAACTGACCCTGGCCGACGCTCGCCACAACATCCGATGGCACCTGCCAGAATCAGGGCTTTGGCAATGGTCGTTTCAGATGACACGGGAATTTGCAGCGGTTCAACCCGTGCCAGGACAGTCCCCTGCAAACTCACGATGCCTCCCCACAGCAGTCCATCAATGGAGGCCACAGATGTTAAAAAGGGTTCGAATTCTTTCATATGCTCCTCACCATTGAAAAAGAAGACCTGTGTCCGTGATTCCGAAATGATTTCGATTAAGTACCACGTCATTGAATTATTGAGAAACTGGTTTTGGTAAGTGCTTGATTTTTTTCGTGGTTTTCGTGTATTTCGTGGTTAATATGCCTGGAAAGTTTTTGGTGGTGATTTCACCTGGAGGTAGTCATGCCGATCAATGGGGATCTTGCGGATGTCAGCGTGTCGGCGTTGTTGGCGCTCATGGTGGAAAACGCCCGCCCATCTCGGCTGGTCATTACTTCAGGTCAGGGAGAGTTTGTCATTTGCCACGATGGGACAACTTTTGTGGATGCGTCCTGTGAAGATGAAGAAGGGCTCACCGCCCTTATGAAAGCCGTGGTGCTGACAACCGGGCACTTCATCCTGGAAAAAGAAACCCGGTTAGTTCCCAAAACCATTTTTGAATCTCAGGAAAATATTCTTCGGGCGGCACGAACTGCCGCCAGTGACCATGCCTCCAAAATGGCGGCGGATCCCCACCACTGTTTTGTCAATGAGCTGTGTCGCCTCAAAGGCGTTCATTCGGTCATTTTAGCCGGTCGGGATGGTACGCAACTGGCAGCCGGCGGAACCGTGAATGCCGAAAATGCCTCAACCGCGTCACTTGTCGGCGCCTTTCTGGTGCATTCCCTTTCCGAATCCATCACGGTTGGTGCCGGGAAGTTTCTCACGGCGTCATTTCAATATAAAACTGAGCGGTTATCGGTGTTTGTGGAAAAGAATTTTATCGTCCTGATTACTTCAATGACGAAGCTTTCTGAACACCAGCTCCTGACGCATCTGGTGGACGCCATGAAGATCCTGTTCGAACGTATTCGCCCGGTTACTCCAAAACAAACCTGAACGTCAGTCTCCCGATAAACTTACAGTTCATTCCATTGTATTGTGGCGGTCTGAATTTCCATCGTTTGGCCGCATCCAAACTCGCGGCGTGAAAGATCGGAGAGCCAGAGATCACTTTCGCCGATTCAACCCGGCCATTTGTTCCAACAACCATTTCCACCACGATCACCCCAGTTATTCCAGATTCTTTCGCAATCGGCGGATATGCCGGTGCCACGCGATCAATGGCGGATGAGCGCAAAAACAATTCGCTCACTGATTGGGGCCCCACATTTGGATTGGGCTGGCCATTTGGGGATGCTGGCCCAGGTGCACCAGGCCGGCTGGGGGCAGGAGAATCTCCTTTTTCGTCAAACGCCACGTTTAGACTGCCATCATATACACTTGAATTGCCCGGATGCACCGGTTCGCCACCAATTTTGCCTAAATCAATTCCCTGAGCCACCTTTTGAGCCGGGTTGGGACTGGTTCCAGGTGGTGAGTTGAGAACTTCCGGGGAAACAACTGGAGGTTCAAAAACGGTCGGGGATTCAGTTTTTTCAGGGAGTTTCCAGTTTGGTTGCACCATGCGAGTTCCATCGCCTGTATTCAACACCAGCGGAGTACTCTGACGACCAGGAAGGGGAATTTTTCCCGAAGTGGTTCTCTCCATTGGGGAAAGGTAGTCAACTTCAACCCCACCGACAAGTACGGGGACTTCGAGGGCGATTTCGACGATTCTGACAATGCCAAACAGCAGAACGTACCCGCACAGACAAACACACGCAAATCTAAAGCGTCGGGTATTTTCTTGTGAAGCGCCGGCATCCAGTTGCTCCAAAAAAGAAAATCCGATCTGAGGTGCGGCTAATTTCGGCACGAAGTCGCGTGAGTCTGGTTTCATGGTACCTGGTCAGTGGTGACTGGTGCCTGGTTTTTCGAATGTTTTGAATCCTCAGCACCAGGCCCTGAGCCTTAAGCGTTGCGGGTTTGCCCCGCCTGTTGAAGGTACACCAGTTTGCCGAAATTTTCCTTCATTTTTTTAAACTGTACTACTTGGGGAGTCCGAGGGAAATAAGTACCTTACCGAAAATTCCAAGACATTTTGAACCACGAAACACACGAAATAGACGAAAAAAATCAAACACTTACCAAATCCAATATCTCAGAAAATTTATGACACTGCTTCTACCGGATTTTGTGTTGGGCCAGGCCGGTGTTGAAAATAAAGGACTTGTCAGTACCACCTGCGTGAGCGGGTGGGATTGGAAGCCATCTGACCCACCCACTGACGCGGGTGGTACTGACTTCCTGGCACTCCTGATTTGTCCGCAACACAAAATCCGGTAGAAACAGTTATGACAAGGTACTTAGAGCGTGTCGCAGAACTCTATGCCTGAAAAATAAGCACTTACAGCTTCTGCGCATTTTCCTCTTTGAATCCAGTCCCGAAAAATTGTGAAGGAGTCAATGAAATCATGACTAGGTTGAATTCGTAAGTGCTTTGCTCAAACCCTGAACCCTGGATGGCATTATTCGTACCTGAGCGCCACCATCGGATCAATTCGTGCCGCCCGACGGGCTGGCAGGTAACAGGCCAGTCGGGCCACGACCAGCAGCGTCAGCGACAACAGAATGTAGGTCGCCGGATCCGTGGGTTTAATTCCATAGAGGAGCGTCGTCAGAAACCGGCTCAGGACATAAGACCCAAGCAATCCAAGCAACACACCAATCACCGCCAGCCGCATGCCGTGCCGAACCACCAGCCCAATCACATCGCTGGTTTTTGCCCCAAGCGCCAGTCGAATGCCGATTTCCTGAGTGCGCTGGGTGACCGAATACGACATCACGCCATAAATTCCCAACACCGCGAGCACAATGGCGAGCACCGCCAGCAAGCCGAGCAATACGGCGTTAAATTGTGGCCGAGCCAGGGTTTCCGCAACCAGGGAATTGAGGGTTGTCACCGCACTGATGACCTGATCCTTATCAATCGCAAACACAATCTGTTGAATGCGTTTCACCAGATCGGTTTGTTGTGCCTGGGTGACTTCAGGTGACAGTTTGAGCATAAAGTCAGCGCGGAATTCAGCTTTTTGAAAGATCGGGGTGTAAATATCAAGCCGCGTGTCATCCCACTCGCGATACCGGACGTCTTTCACGACGCCGACCACCGACATCATTGGCGACTTTGAACCTGGTTTCCCAAATTGCAGTCGCTTGCCGACCGGGTTTTCACCGGGCCAGTAGCGTTTGGCGAATGACTCTCCGACAATCACGACCGTTGGCTGGTCTCCGCGATCAAATTCGGTGAAATCCCGCCCGGCGAGCAATGGAATTCCCAGGGTTTTAAAGTAGTTGGGGGAAATACACTCATAATTTGAATATGGGTTCTGGTCGTGTTCTTCGGGAGATTGGCCTTCGACGGTGAATGGATAATCCCAGCCGACGGTTCCTGAAAGCGGTCGTTGCAGGACCACACCCGCCGAAACGACTCCGGGAAGTTGCCGAACCTGATCCAGCGTCTTTTCAAAAAACTGTTTCTGGTCCTGGCTGGTCTGGTATTTGGCCTGTGAGAGCGGAAGTCGAAACGTCAGCACCTGCTCGGGGTTAAAGCCTGGATCCAGGTGTTGAAGCTGATGAAAGGTTCGTACCATCAACCCCGCCCCAACCATGAGCACCAGCGCCAGCGCAATTTCAGAAATCACAAACCAGTTGCGCAACCAGGTGCCCTGACTGGAGCCGGCGAGCTTGGCCGAGGTCTCACGCAACGATTCTTCCAGATTTGTGTTTGAAACCCGCAGGGCAGGGATCAATCCAAAAATCAGAGTGGTCAAACAGGAAACCAGCAGGGTGAACATGACAACTTTGCCATCAACCGAGACGGTTTGAATCCGGGGAATATCAACTGGTGCCAGCTTTTTCAACAGGTCCACGCCAAGCATGGCAATTCCAAGTCCGAGGGTGCCGCCAACCAGTGCCAGCATCAGGCTTTCAAACATCAACATTCGAACCAGTCTCCGCCGACTGGCACCGAGCAACACCCGCAAGGTCAGTTCTTTGCGGCGGTGTATCATCCGCACCAGTTGGAAATTGGCCACATTGACACAGGTAATCAGGAGCACCAGGAGCACCGCCCCAAGCAACACTTTCAGAGCAACACTGACTTTCCCAAAGACCGAATCCAGCAGCGGAATCATCGTCACACCATAGCCGGTGTTTTCCTTGGGAAACGATTGTTCCAGATTTCGGGCGATGCTGTTCATTTCCGCTTGAGCCTGTTCCAGCGTCACTCCCGGCTTGAGCTTGCCGATGGTGCGCATGACCCGAAAGGCCCGTGATTTCATCCAGGAGGAGCCGTAATGTGACAGTGGTCCCCAAACCTGAACTCCCTTGGGAAAATCAAATTCGGCGGGCATCACACCGACCACCACCACTGGAAAGTCATCAATCACCACCGTTTTTCCAATGACACCTGGGTCAGCTCCATAATATCGCTTCCAGAGTCCATCGCTGATGATGATTGTTGGCGGAGCATCGGGCTTGTCCTCTTCGGGCAGGAAATCACGACCCAGAGCCGGTTTGGCGCCAACCAGCGAAAAGAAATTGACGGAAACCGACGTCGTTTCAACCTGAACCGGTTCCACATCAGTCTTGAGCGTAAGGTCAAAGTTGACCGATGGCAAACCGGCCAGTTGTTCGAAAACCCGGTTTTGCTCGCGCCAATCCACAAAATTCGGGTAGGAAACCTCGACCTCCGGATGATTGCGCGACAGGTTGTTTTCCCAAACCCAGACGATGCGTTCCGGATCCTGAAAGGGCAATGGCCGGAGCAACACACCGTTCACAATGCTGAAAATAGCACTGGTGGCACCGATCCCTAATGCCAGCGCCAGCACCGAAATGAAGGTAAACCCAGGGTTTTTCATCAATATCCTGAGTGCGGTTTTGAGTTCCTGCCCAATTGTTCCAGTCATAGTTTTTAGCGAACTAGCGATCAAAAAGCGAGTAGCGAGTAGCAAGTAGCGAGTAGTCTGTACCGCCTGCGTCAGCGGGTGGGGTTTCTAAGTACCTTACCGAAAATTTCCAGACATTTTGAACCACGAAACACACGAAATACACAAAAAGAATCAAATACTTACCAAATCCAATATCTCAGGAAATTTATGACAAGGTACTTAACAGAAAAAGCCATTTGACCAGATTCACTCTGTCACAGTGTCATTTTGTCACCCAGTCACCCAGTCCCCTTGTCACCCAGTCCCCTTGTTCTCCTATTCCCCGCGCAGGACAGCAATCGGATCAACTTCCGTCGCACGGCGAGCTGGGAAATACACGGCAATGAGGGTTGAGAGAATGAGCAGAACGGAGATTCCGGCAAAGGTCCGCCCATCAAACACTGAGGTTGAAAAAACCTGGGAACTGAAGATGGGTCCAAACAGTTGCGAGAGTCCGATTCCAAGGGCCAGTCCAATGAGACAGAGCGTCATTCCCCGACGAATGACCTGTCTCAAAATTTGTTGCTGCGTGGCACCCATTGCCATTCGAATGCCAATTTCCTGCTGACGCTGGGTCACAAAAAAGGTCATGACGGCATAGACGCCCGTCAGTGCCAGGACCAGAGCCAGACCGGCAAACAGGTTGAACAGGAAGAGCATGAATCGGGTGCGACCATTGACCTGATCGGCCAACTGACGCAGGGTCAACACTCGATTGATCGGCACCACCGGGTCAATGTGCCGCAATTCCCGCCGAATGGCTGGAATCAAGCTTTCCGGGTTTTGGGTTGACCTCACAACCAGATTCATGCCAGCAACCGGAAGTGTTTCAGCCGGATTCACATAGGGGTAATACATTTCTTCGATTCCAGATTTGTCAAATCGGTCTTGGGCGACATCGGCAATGACACCCACCACCGTCAGCCAGGGCTTCTCATCACCAGTTTTGAGGCGTTTTCCAAGTGGATCTTCTCCCGGCCAGAAGCGACGGGCAAATGCCTGATTGACCACAATCACGTTGTGGTTTTCCCAGGTTTCCAGCTCTGAAAACGGACGACCTTTGAGGAATTCGATACCCAGAGCGCGGAAATATCCGGCAGTAACGACATTTTGGCGAATGAAGGGAATTTCCCCGGTTCGCGGGGTGGGTTGTCCCTCGATCAGAACCGGATCGGAATAAATCGGCCCCTTGAGCGGCGGCCCCTGAACTGCAGCGGCAGCCGTGACTCCTGGTATTGCCTGGAGCCGCTCAACGGCTGACCGGTAAAAGGCAATGCGTTGTTCGGCTTTGGTGTATCGGGCGCCGGGTAAAAACACATCCATCGTGAGCACCGGGTCCAGGTCATATCCAGGTTTGACTTGATTGAGTTTGACAAAGCTTTGAACCAGCAAGCCCGCCCCAACCATCAGCACAAATGCCAGGCTGATTTCGACCACGACCAGACCGTTTTGAAACAGCTTATGGCCGCTTTGCTGGGAAACCGTGGTGGACCCCTGTTTCAACGCTTCGATCAGATCAGTTTTGGTTCCAACAATGGCCGGCAGGACACCAAACACAATTGCCGCGACGGTCGTGACGCCCAGCGTGTACCAGAGAACCGGACCATTGATGGACACCGTGTTGAGTCGAGCCACCAGATCCGGGCTCAGTTTCACCAGGATTCCAAGGCTCAAATGGGCCGACCAGACGCCAAGGGCACCGCCAATGACGGCAAAGACGGTATGTTCGACCAGCAACTGGCGGATGATTTGCCACTGACTGGCGCCAATGGCGGTTCGGATGGCCAGTTCGCGTTCGCGTTGGGTGACGTGCGCCAGCAATAACCCGGCAACATTTGAGCAGGCAATCAGGAGCAAACAATCCACGGCCAGCACCAGCAGCCAGAGCGCCTGCTGCACATCTCGGGACACGACAAAATCGCGAAGCGGTTGAACTACTGACTGATAGCGGCTGTTGTGGGTTTCTGGAAATTCCTGTTTGATCAGGGCCATCACTCTGGCGGCATCTGATTTGGCCTGATCCAGCGTGATTCCCGCTTTAAGCCGTCCAACCACAAACAAATACCGCCCTGGGTTTTCACGCGCCGTCTGGTCATTCACCCGCATCGGGGTCCAGAGTTCAGCCGACCCAATGTTGGACTGTAAAAAGGGATTTGGGACAACGCCGATGACCGTGAAGGCAGTACCGCTCAATCGAACCTGCTGACCGATAATTGATGGCGAACTATGGAAGTGATTCCGCCAGAGTTGCTCCCCAAGGACAACCACTCGCGGCGCATCGGGGCGTTCGTCATCAGCCATGGGCACCCGTCCCACCAGCGGCGAAAGCCCCATGACGTCAAAGTACCCTCCAGACACGGTGGCCCCGGTGAGTCGGACGGGGTTGTGTTCGTCTTCCAGATTTGGATTCCAGTTAGACCCGGCGGCAATCCGTTCGAAAGCGGTTGATCGGTCGCGCCATTCGGCAAATGAGCGATAAGACACCGGGATGAGCCCTTCATCCGGGAGAGATTCCCGCAGGCCGACGATCCGGTCTGGCTCGCGATAAGGAAGCGGATTGATTAAAACAGCGTGTAAAATACTGAAAATAGCGGTGTTCGCACCAATACCCAGCGCAAGGGTCAATACAATGATGGCGCTGAATCCGGGCTTGCGGACAAAAAACCGCACGCTGGTCCGAATATCCAGAAAAATGTGATGCACTGTGTCACTCCCGAAATAGTAGACAGTATTGGAGATAAGTCACCAGGTCGTACCACCTGCGTGAGCGGGTGGGTTGCAGCAAATTCTTAACCCCGATACTGTCTCTTGAAAATGGCTTGAATGGAAAAAAATGAATTCAGGTCAAAGGTGCAATTGGTATTCCAAACCATGAAAAAGGAATTTTGGGAGTGCGCCGACGTGTCGTGGTAAGTACCTTGTCAGAAGTTTTCTGAGATATTGGATTGGGTAAGTGATTGATTTTTTTCCGTGTTTTCCGTGTTTTCCGTGGTTAAAATGTCTGGAAACTTTCGGTAAGGTCCTTATTCAATTTTGGCGGTGTTCCACGATTCAACCGAAGGTATACCAGCGACAAGTCGCTTCATACCAAAGCTGTGACAAGTCACAGCACTCCAAATTTTCAAATTTTCGGTTGCGGAGTGTTCGAATCTGGGACAAGGTTGTCGCAATTGGGCACACCGTTCATTTGAAAACCCCGCATCCTAAACCAATTTTTTACAGAAAAACTGTTTTTTGATTTCCAATTTTGACCTTTGATGGCATAACCACTCCAGGCCAATTTATTCCCAAAGTGAGACAATTGGTCATGAACCAAATTTTACATAATCGCCGCCAGTGGTTGTCCATGCTCTGTGGTGGGCTGGTTTCAAGTCTGACACCTGGCTGCCGGGCGGCTGATCTCAATCGCAATTCATCGTCTGGAACTTCGTCTGCAGTGATAGCTGAACCACTGAATGTGAATCCCAGGGACATTCTCAAACGCGTCATTCCCTCCAGCGGTGAGAAGCTCCCCGCCATTGGGCTCGGCACCTGGCAGACGTTTGATGCCGGCACATCCGAGGCTGAACGGGCGCCGCTGGGTGAAGTATTGCAAATGCTGGTCAAGTTTGGCGGGTCAATGATTGATTCATC
The DNA here is from genome assembly GCA_016208495.1 of Acidobacteriota bacterium. Classification (NCBI taxonomy): domain Bacteria; kingdom Pseudomonadati; phylum Acidobacteriota; species Acidobacteriota bacterium. Next base: position 15,576 of record JACQXX010000065.1, read on the forward strand.
CCCGATGTATGGCCAGTCTGAACGAGTCGTGGGAGATTTAACCGCCCAGCTTCAAATTCGCGACCGGTTGTTTTTGGCAACGAAAGTCTGGACTCAGGGACAACAGGCTGGCATTGATCAGATGGAACAATCCGCCCGCCTGCTTAAAGCCAAAACCATTGACTTGATGCAAATTCACAATTTGATGGACTGGCAGATCCACCTGCGAACGCTCCGTGACTGGAAGGCCAAAGGAAAAATCCGGTATCTCGGAATCACTCATTACACGGTTTCCGCATACCCGGACCTCGAACGCATTCTTCGATCTGAACCCGTTGATTTTGTTCAGTTTAATTATTCCATCCTTACTCGGGAAGCCGAATCCCGATTGCTTCCGCTGGCGGCTGAAAAAGGCGTGGCGGTGATCATCAACCGGGCGCTTGAGAGCGGGTCATTGTTTGGACGGGTGAAGGGAAAACCGCTTCCGGCCTGGGCCGCCGAAATTGACTGTGCCTCGTGGGGGCAATTTTTCCTGAAGTATGTTGTTTCACACCCGGCGGTGACCTGTGTCATATCGGGAACGTCCAAACCACACCATATGAAAGACAATCTGGGCGCAGCCTTTGGAAAGCTTCCCGATGAACCGACCCGCCGCAAAATGGTTGAGTTAATTTCAACCCTGTAGTTCCAGTTTAAAATCAGCGGAAACCAAAATTCACCACAGAGGGCACAGAGGAACACAGAGGCGAGGCACAATTGGTTTTTCTCTGTGTTCCTCTGTGCTCTCTGTGGTAAAAAAATGATGAAGCTGATTTCTCTCCAAAACTGAACCGGTCAAAGAAAGGTGGGTGTCCATGGGACGACTGAATGGAAAAATTGCTCTGGTAACCGGCGCGGCCCAGGGCATTGGCGAAGCCATCGCCGAACGCTTTGCCCAGGAAGGTGCCTATGTCTATGTCACTGATATTCAAGATGAACTCGGCACATCTGTCACCAACCGGCTTGCCCATCGTGCCACCTACCGACGGCTGGATGTTCGCAATGAAACCGATTGGATCCAGGTCACCGATGAGGTTGTGAGAGACAAAGGAAAACTGGACATCGTGGTCAATAATGCCGGCGTCACCGGGTTTCACGAAGATTTAGGCCCTCAGGACCCGGAACACGCTTCGCTGGAAAGCTGGCGGAAAGTCCATTCGACCAATTTGGAAGGTGTGTTTCTCGGGTGCAAACACGGGATTCGAGCCATGCGACCCGCCAAATCGGGTGTCATCATCAATATTTCCTCCCGTTCGGGTCAGGTTGGAATTCCCGGTGCGGCGGCCTATGCGTCGAGCAAAGGCGCGGTCCGAAATCATTCCAAAACAGTGGCGCTCTACTGTGCCGAACAGGGACTCAATATTCGCTGCAATTCGGTTCATCCCGCCGCGATTTTGACACCGATGTGGGATCACCTGCTTGGGCATGACGAACTTCGCGAACAACGAGTCGCCATGTTTACCAGTGACATTCCACTTCGTCGGTTTGGCCTTCCCCGCGAAGTGGCGGACGCCTGTTTGTTTCTGGCTTCTGATGAAGCTGCCTACGTTACCGGCATCGAGTTTGTGATTGACGGCGGGATCCTGGCCGGAGCCTCGGCCACACCAGAGAAAAAATAATACCAGTCAGTAGTCAGTAGTTGATGAGTCAGTAGTCAGAGCCCGGATCGTTGAGTCCGTCGAATTCTTGAAAAGAATTGTTCCTAACTGACTCAAATAGAACTAAATCCACTTGACAAGATTTCTCAATTCCCAACACTCGACTACTGACTACTGACTACTGACTACTGACTACTGACTACTGACTACTGACTACTGACTACTGACTACTGACTACTGACGATGACTGTCTGCAAAGTTGGTAAAGATCACTCGCGGCGGCGGGTCGTTCAAAATGTCTGGAACCTCGGTAACCGTTTGGAGCAATAGGGTTTCAACCAGTTCAACATTTGAGCCATACGCCACATTGACTGGAATTTGAATCCGGATGATATCGTCTGAAAGCGTCCAGTTGACCAGTTGCCCGGTAATAAAGGTTTTGTTTGGAATCACCAGTTCCTTGCGGTCAAAGTCGAGGACAAACGTGGCCCGAGCGCCGATCCGGGTCACCGTCCCCGTGACCGACCCCACGGTGATGATGTCACCAACGCGCATGGGGCGTTCAAACAGTAAAATGATTCCTGACACAAAATTGGCAAAAATTTCTTGCAATCCAAACCCCAGACCCACTGAAAACGCCGCCGCCAGCCATTGGACTTTCGACCAGGTGATCCCAATCTGGCTGAGCGAAAAAATGACACCGACCAGGGTCAGCACGTAGCTGGTCACCGCCGAAATGGCATATTTGACACCGGCATCGAGGGGTAATTTGTTCAGAAGCGCCAGTTTAAGCAATGTCGGGATGTTTTGAACCGCTCCATACGTTACAACGGCAATGGCCAGGGCAATAATCACATCCAGCACCGTGGTCGGGTTGCGCAGTTCAACCATTTTTGAGGTTTGTGACCCATCTGAAGCGGTGAGTGTCTGGCTGATGGGTTCGGTATATGACCACAATTCGATCCGGTTCAAGGTTTTAAAAATCGGGAAAAACTCAAACCAGATATACCCAACCACCACCACCGCGCCGAACACCGCCACCGCCTGAACCAGATTGTAAATCTGATCAGTGAGGATTAAGGGCGAAACCTGGGCTTCTTCTGGTTTGACCGAGCGTTCCTGGGGCGGGGTGGAGGGGGCGTCACAGGATGGTTTTTCAAGCCTGCGTTGGGAACTCCAGGTTCGTAACAAGGCGCGCAAGATACTGAAAAATAGCACCACGGCAACGGTGGCTTCCGCTTTGCGGCTCAAATTCCAGGCTGTATAGGTAAACCCCAGGATGGCAATCAGGCCAATCAGGAGCGGAAGTGAAACCACACCCCAGCACAAGAGCCAGCTTTTCCACACTTCCCATTTACCTGGGTCCGTTTCAGTTTCCGCGGGGAGTTCGGCAGGGCGAAAGATTTGGTACAGGGATGTCGCCAAAACGATCAATGCCACCAGGAAGGGAAGCCGCCCAAGGGTATCGTCGGAAACTTCGATACTGTTCATTCCAAATGCCGCCGCCAGAAAAAACGCCGGGAGCACCACGACGATCATGCGTCGCATTTGGGCCCGAATCAAAGCGCTCCATTCGGGGAGCCAGCCCAGATGGGTTTCCCCAAGTCCGGATTTACAGGCGTAATTGCGGATCAACTGGCACAGAAAAAGCGGACCCACAATCGCCCCAATACCTAAAGACAGTTTGGTTGAAACCGGTGACCCCTGGGCAAAGAGGTTGAGCCGTAGCGCGACCGAAAACATGATCACCGGCCAGATCAGGGCGTTGAGAAACACCAGAAAATACAAGCCGACAATATCGGCAAAGGGTGTGTTAAAGCACCAGGCGACTGAATCCTGTTCGCCGAGCCGGATCTTGCGTCCTAAAAAAGTTTGAACGAAGAGCAGCAATCCAATTCCGGCCAGGATGAAGAGGCTGGTCAATGGATCTTGCAAAAACCCCTTCCAGACAATGCCGGCTTCGTGTTTCCAAAACTGCGAATTGAGATTGCTCCGAATTGTGCTGGCGGCCTTGAATAAATCATCTGCTTTGAGCGGTGGCACGCCCCGAACCCAGAGCACATTTTCATTGATGTAATCAAGATAGCGGCGGGTATCGAGGATCAACCCCCGTTCTTCGGAATCCAGGCTGACCAGTTCATCAAAATAGGAGCTGTAATCGTCGGTTACCTGTTCCAGCAGCCGGGACCGGGTCAGAAATAAATTGCGGATCGCCGCTTCAATGGCCGGCTGCTGCCTGGCGGGCAGTGGATCAAGTTTGAGCAAGGTCACCTGAACCAGCGGCTCAATGTCAGTGGTGGGGAGGGTTTGTTCACTGCATTCAAAAAGTTGGGTTTGAACCGATGAAATCAGGGACTGTCGCAACTGGATATTTTTCTCCAATTGGGGAATGGTGGGCAGTTCCGCGCGTTTTCGCAACAAGAGCATTCCGACCGAGTTGGTCAATCCCGTGGTCGCCACCCGGCTCACCAGCCGATCAAAGTCCGCCGTTAACAGCTCTCGCTTCTGTTTCAACTGGTCAAGCGTATGTTTGGTTTGTTCGCTGGCGACAACCACACTTGTGGGCCCGGTCCGCAAACTGGCCAGGGCAACATTGACTTCGGCCAGTGACCGGAGTCCAGGGTGTACTTCGACGACTTTTTGTAAATCGGCCTGGGTTTGCTGGAGGGTGAGTTCGGCCTCGGTCTGACGGCTGGTGGTCAGTTTTTCACGCCAGCTTTTGATTTGTTGTTCGAGTTGGGTGATTTTTCGGGCTTCGAGGTCATAGCGCAGTTTGGCAATTTTTTCGGCCTGATCGAGTCCGGCCAGTTCGTCTTCGAGGGCTTCGACTTCGGCCAGGATTGCTTTTTCGGTGGCGGCATTCAGATACCGGAGGGCGGTATTCTGGTCATCACCGCCATCGAGCGGGCGCGTGGCCAGTTCCGTTTTTATTTTTCCTACCCTCGACTTTGCCTCCATCATCAGGCCCGGCAACAATCGCCGCCGCTCGGAAAGGGCAATGAGTTTTCGGGCCAGTTCGTTGACCACATCCTGATTGGAATTCAGGTCAGTGGTGGCTTTGGTCAGTACCTGATCAAGTTCGTCCGTGGTTGGCTGGTTTGACAAAGCGTAGTTCAGGGAGGGCAGCGGGCTATCCAGTTCTTTTTGGAGCGCCTGCAGAATCTGGGGGGCTGCCTGTTGTTCCCGCAGAAATGCCTGGGCTTTTTGCGTCCATTCCTCTGCCTGTTGGAGCTGAATGAGTGCCAGCCGATAGGTTTCAATAGATTTGGTTCGATTTGAATTTGTTCCAGGGTTGGCTTCCAGTTGCTTGATTCGATCTTCAATGACCGGCACGGTCGGATTGAGTTTGGCGGACGACAGTTGCGCCAAAACAGGCTGGCAGACAATCAGTACCATCCCCAGCCACAGGAACCCGTAGCACCAGTGCTGAAGACCTTTTCGAGTCAAAAACACCACACACCTCGCTTTTTAACCATGTGTCAACGCGTTGACAGTCACGTAAAAAACTGAATTCAAATGGGTTAACTGGGGAAACTCATCAAAGCATCGAATGAAAAATGAATCCTGGTGGAGAAACCTATCACTGAGTTTGAAAGAAAAGTTTGGCATAATCACAATTTGTATTGAAATCCTTGGATTAGAAAACAGTCAAGTGATTCAATCAAACAAACTTAGCAAGCGACTGATGACTGACGACTGACGACTGACGACAAATGGGTATAACTTTTTCAGGTCTTGATTGGATAGTGTAATTGTTCTTTGCTATTCTGCCGCCTGATTCAGGCCAATTTTTCCCCGCATTCAACCAGAATCTGATTGAAAAACATCTGGTAAGTACTCTGTCGTAAGTTTCCTGAGATATTGAATTTGGTAAGTATTTGATTCTTTTCGTGTTTTTCGTGTTTTTCGTGGTTAAAATGTCTTGGAATTTTCGGTAAAGTACTTAATCCCTTGAGCTGCTTTATACTGCCAGGTTGTCCCACTTCCTGGTCAGCTACCTGCTCCTATCAGGCTCCTTATGTTGACGCATCTGCTGCAATCACTTCGGATCCCAGTGGTGTACCTTCATTCTACCTTGAACATCGGTTGGGCCAACCAAACATTTCTTGAGTGGACCGGCTATGACAAAGCATCGGTTGAAGGCCAGCCGCTTGATGCTGTGTTGGGCAGGGTGATCTTTGCTCAGTTGGCCCAATACCTGCACAGCGGGTTGAGAGGCGAAACCCTTTCTTTTGAAGAATATTTGTCTCGAAATCATCATCAGGTTGAGCGAGTGATGGGCACCGTAACGCCTGAGCTTGATGCGGCAGGGACGGTTTTCGGCTTGAGCCTGATTCTGGAATCAGTCCATACCAGACCGGTGGCTCAGCCATTTTTGAACTATGCTGGACAGATGTTTGAATTGACCCAGGATCCGGTGTGCCTGATTGATCCAACTGATCAATTCCGGTTTGTCTATGTCAACAGCGCGGCCTGTCGGCATTTTGGACTTGCTGAACAGGATCTGCTGAAAAAAACGGTTCCAGATGTTGACCCTACTTTTTCTTTGGATAAATGCCAGTTCAAATTTGAATCCCTTGCTGAAAATGAACTGGCGATTTTGGAAACCACCCATGTCAATACCCAGGGAAAACAGATTCCAGTTGAAGTCTCGTGCAGTCTGGTTGAACTGGAAGGAAAACCGTTTAGTTTTTCGGTCATTCGCGATCTCACCGCCCGGATCAAAGCTGAGGAAGCGATTCGCCAGAATGAAAAAATCTTTCGTGAACTGGTTGAAAACCTGCCCGCTGGCGCAGTGTATATCAAAGGCAATGAAATCTGGTTTAATCGAGCCGTTGAACAGTTAACCGGATACTCCGGTTCGGAAATCAACACGCTTCAAAGCTGGTTTGAAACACTCTATCCGGGGCGTTCAAAGGAAGTGGAAGCACTCTACCTGACCGACCGGGCAAATCCATCACGCAAGCCGATCATTATTCCCGTCTGCCGAAAAGATGGCCAGATCAAACATATCGAATTTTCAGGTGTCAGCCTCGATGACCAGGAAATCTGGCTTTTATATGACGTCACTGACCACCTGGCCACCTCTCAGGCGCTGGTTGATCAAAATCAGTTGCTCCAGACCATCTTTGACCATTTGCCGGTGATGGCCGCGACTTTTGATGGCAGTGGGAACTTTCATAATGCGAATCGGCTGATTGAAGAAACCATCGGAAGTCGGTTCCAAGGGCTCTCCATCAACGAAATCATTGATGTGGTCTTTGAAGATCCTGAAACACGGCGCAAAGCCTTGGACTTTGCCACCCGAGGATCCACTGATTGGGAGTACTTCCAAATGAAGACTCGCAATGGAATATTGCTTGATACTGAATGGAAAATTTCGCGGCTTCCCAATGGCCTGAGTATAGGGATTGGCCGGGATGTAACCGAGCAATATAAAGCCTTTGACCAGCAGAAAGAACTTGAAGAACAAATGTGGCAGGCCCAAAAACTGGAAACGATAGGAGTGCTGGCTGGCGGCATCGCTCACGATTTTAACAACCTGTTAACCGCCATGCTGGGCAACGTGGGATTGGCCCTGCGCATACTGCCTCCAAATTCGCCGGCGGTTCGGAAAATGAAAGAGGTTGAACTGGCCATCCAACGGGCGGCTGACCTGACCCGACAATTACTGGCCTATGCTGGAAAAGGAAAGTATATCATCGAACCAATTGACCTGACGGCCCTGATTTCCAAAATGTCGCATTTGTTTCAGACGATTATTACCAAGAAAGCCAATTTTTCACTGAACCTGGTGGCTGACCTGCCTCCTATCCAGGCTGATGCTTCGCAAATTCAGCAGGTCATTATCAATTTATTGACCAATGCCTCTGAGGCGCTCGAAGAAAAAGAAGGCGAAATCCAGCTCAGCACCGGCCTGTGCACGTTGACCCGCTCAGAAATCAAATCCTTATTTTTTCAAGGAAATTTGCGCGAAGGTGAGTACCTGTACCTTCGCGTCAAAGACTCAGGCGCTGGGATTTCACCAGAGAACCTCCTCCGTATTTTCGACCCGTTCTTTTCAACAAAATTTACTGGGCGCGGGCTTGGCTTGGCCGCCGTGCTCGGGATTGTGCGCAGTCACAACGGCGGCATCCAGGTTTTTAGCCAGCCGGGTCACGGAACCGAAGTAACGCTTTATTTTCCAAAATATGAGATTTCATTTGAAACCATTCGTTCGAGTAAAACCCCGGCCTTTGATTGGAGAAGCTCGGGAACCATTCTGGTCATTGACGATGAAGCCGAAATTCGAATGTTGCTCAAGGATGTGCTCGAAGAACTGGGGTTTGATGTCCTGCTGGCTCAAAATGGAATGGAAGGTCTGGTGATGTTCGAGCAAAATCAGGACGACCTGAGACTTGTGTTCGTTGATTATTCGATGCCCAGACTGGGTGGCAACGAATTCGTGGCCGAAACCAAAAAACTGTCCAGAGTCCTTCCAGTTGTGTTGATGAGCGGATACGGTGAAGCTGAAATGGCAAAAAATTTGGATGCCAGTTCGAATGTGTATTTATTGGAGAAACCCTTCTCCGTCAACCGATTGACCGGATTTCTCCACAAAGTGCTCAAGGCGTGAATGAAGAATGAAGAGTGAAAAAAAGTGGTTAGTGGTTAGTGGTTAGTGGTTAGTACAAGTCCCCATAAATAGGGGATGGAATTTTGGTTCCTCCGAATTGGCTTCCGCCCGGATGGGCGCCGGACAATAGCCGGTGGTTTGCCGCTTTGGGCACACCACCGGATCTTTGGTCCGCAGTGGTTTGCGCCCGGATGGGCGCTGGAAGCTGGTTCGATCCCGGTTCCCGTGGGATTTTCGGTTTCTCGCTCACCACTCCTGTTCCAGCGTCCATCCGGGCGAAAACCAATGTTTCTGCCAGCGAGTGGTCGAATTTCATCCCCTATTTAACGTGAGTTCGACGTAAGAAAAACGAAAAAATAACCAACAACTCTCATTTTTGGTATCATTTACAAAATGAAAATTCGGTGGTGGACACCAAAAAGGAGAGTGTTGGTAT
>JACQXX010000066.1 GCA_016208495.1 Acidobacteriota bacterium
TTGTATCCTCGGATGGCTTCCAATGCCACCTTCGCTTTGAATTCCGCACTATGAATTTTTCGCGTCGTACTCATCTGTTCCTCCTTTTCCCCTCAGCGGAATTAACTTATTTCCCTGTCCGATTTTCGGGGAGCATTATACCTGGTAACTGGGCTGATTTCGATTTAAATCGAGTTCCATCCATCATTGTAACTCATTGATAAAAAAGGCTTTGATTTTTAACTCAAAGTAGCCGCGCCCAATTGAATTTAGTGAGAACACCATTCTTTTGTTAACCTTTACCTTTTGTAAGAACTTTCAGAGCAAATCTAAGGATTTGGTGACGTACCTTTTGAATTTCATATGATTTTTTAACTGCATCTACTCCACCTCTTTGGGCATTCATAATCTTTCTTGTTGCTTCTTGCCCTTTTTTGACATCATCTATCGTTAATCCTTGTGGAACCTTACCTGCTTTTACTTCTTGCAGAGCTGTTTGAGCTACTGCAAGTCCACCTTTCGGCCCAACTTGTTTTTTGGGAGTTCCTTGAGAATACAGCTCTTGCAAAATATCTCTTTGGGCTGGTGTAAGAGTACCTTGAACTCCAGCAGCTACTGGAATTGGTGTCAATGGGGTTGCTTCTTCTTCCTTCTCAAGAAAGCCCAAGACAAGCGACCCCCAGCCGTTGAGCACAAAGAACGAAACCAAATCAACATCGTTGTAGGCAACCCCAGCCCCGCCTGAAATCCAACCGTGTGTTCCATTTGGGTTGAGCTTGTAATAATCATACCCGCTGGTTTTTGGGTTATAGGCTCTGTAGACGTAGGTTTTACTTTCGTTAAAGTCAACTTCCGACCACCCAGCACCCAAAGCAGTTTGGTAGGCCGAGTTCCCATTCTCATCTTCAGTTTCATCAAACCATTGGTACTCGATGTTCCCACCGTCCCCACTCCGTTGTAGCCAGCGCATTCCATCGGGGTCAACATAAAGGAGTGGATTATTGAGCACATACGTGTACCGGTTCCAGGATTGGGGCATCACGATCAAGGCACTATCCGCCGCCGGATCCGCACTGTTGAAGCGGCCCAGGGTATTGGTGTAATACCGTGCTTCAGCAAAGTCCAAACCCGTTTCCTCATCTTTTTCATAGCCAGTAAAGCGTTGCCGCAGGCTATCCATCCCGTAGCCCATTCCCGCCGAGCGTCCACCGACCCCGACCGCGATGTCTTCTCCGAAGGGAAAGAAGTCCCGTCGGTTGACGACGATGCCGTTTTGGCTGGTGAGTACCCTCGGCGACCCAAGGTGGTCCGGCGTCAGGAAGTTCACTTCGTTGCCGGTGACTTCCGCCAGCATCCCCGTAGGCCCGTAAACGTACTCTTTGCGTTCACCCGGTTGTTTCGTCCGTTGACCTGCAAGTCCTGCCGGTTCTCGGTTTCTCCAATTCGGGTGACCGCTGTTTTCCGATTCCATCACCAGTGTGTATTCTGTTTTCTATATTGGTTGGTCTTTCTCACTTGGCCCTTCGGGATTTGTTCAACCTCGGGTTTGGGTTGTTCATGCCTGATCTCAATTTGATATGGGGGGAGAAAAATTGGCGTTAGTTCCTCCACTGGCGTATTTCTTGGCATGATTTTGAAAAAAAATGTGATTTTGGCTGTACGTATCCCCATATTTTCATCTGCCGGAGTAAATCGCCACTGTCGTGCCACCTTTTCATAAACCCGCCCCTGACGAAACAATGAATGTCCATCAACGATATGAGCTGATGTAACTGTGCCAGATGGAGTGATTTCTACTTCAATGACTACACAACCACTCACATTGGCGGTGACTGCAATGAGTGGAAAAACTGGGGCAACAGCTTTAATAACTGATGGTTGTTCTGTGCTTCTCTCTTGAAAGCCTGCCTGTACCCTTCCAAAAAAGCTAACTCCAGCCGTTAGAATCAATAAGAGAGTAACAATCAGTGCTTGTTTCATCGCTTACCTTATCTCCCTTCTGTTGGTCTGGAATGATACCTTGTGCCTGGACTTTCAGGTGTGAGGCGATAGGTTGGGGATGTTCTAAGGTGGTTATTGATTCCTGTTGAGCGTAGTCGCTCCCGATCAGCCGCACGCCAACCATTGCTCCACACTTCATTCCCTCTGAAGGAAAGATTAGGTAAGCCCAATCCTTGAGCTGTAAAAGCACTCACATTATAACCTCTTACTTCTCTCTCGTATTTTGTTCGGTTCAGCGGACCGGCAATGGCATTTGCTCCTTGGGCCTCCAAATCAGATGTTATTGCTGCAGCATATTCTTGAGCATCCGCTACGTGCCGCCCTTCGTGAGCAACAGCAATTGCTAAGTCGGTAGCATTCGTTGTGTTATCGTCAATAATCACAGAAACAGCGGCGCTGAAGGACTTAGTTTTTTCATCATAAGGGAATGAAAGTGCTTCTTGTCTGGCCTCGGCAGCCACATTATTGGCTAATGGACCAACTCCAACAGAGACCCCATTCGCTTGTCCTTCTGCCCCATAAGCAGCCACTGAAGTTCTAACCAATTCTTGTTGTTGAGCAGTCAGTGAATTACTGCCTCCAGCACGTGCGGCGTCAACTAATGCTCTTCTAAAAGCATTTCTCCGATCAATAATTCTGTCAGCTTCGCGACGCCTTGTTCTATCAGACCCGGCTGCATTCCTGAGTTCCTCATCAGTTTGGCTTCCTCCAAGTGATTCATCAAAAACATACAAACCTGTTGGATCACTGTACCGAACCGGATTATTGAGGGTATAAATATACCGATTCCAAGACTGAGGGTCATAGACACTGCCAGATGAAAGAAGCGGGTCTGGATTATTGAATCTCCCCATTGAATTGGCATAGTACCTGGCCTGGGCGAAGTCCAACCCCGTTTCCTCATCCCGCTCATAGCCAGTGAACCGCTGACGAAGACTATCAGTCCCATAGCCCATTCCCGCCGAACGTCCACCGACCCCGACCGCGATGTCTTCGCCGAAGGGGAAGAAGTCCCGTCGGTTGACGACGATGCCGTTTTGGCTGGTGAGTACCCTCGGCGACCCAAGGTGGTCCGGCGTCAGGAAGTTCACTTCGTTGCCGGTGACTTCCGCCAGCATCCCCGTAGGCCCGTAAACGTACTCTTTGCCGCCGTCCCGACCGTTTTCTTGATGCGGAGGCCTTCTCCGTCGTAGCGGTAACTGGTGGTGACACCATTGACCACCGCTTCCACCATCCGGTTTTCCGCGTCGTACTTGAATGTCTTTCCATTGTCAAAGATCACGTTTCCGGCGGCATCATAGCTCATCCCGGCGGTTTCGTTCACCCGGTTATTTCGTCCGTTGACCTGCAAGTCCTGCCGGTTTTCGGTTTCTCCAATTCGGGTGACTGCTGTTTTCCGATTCCCAAACCGGTCGTAGCTCCAGGTTTGTGTCCAGGAAATTTCTTCGTCAGGGCTGAGGGCTTGGGGCGGAAGACTTCGGGCGGAAGACTTTGGGGTTGAGAGACCCTTGCGAACTCTAGTTGCCACCTGGCCGGCTGGTCGGCTTCCCACTGGCCGACAAGTCACTCCAATATCGCCCTGGAAGCTCAGGTTGACTCCACTCACCAGTGGGGAACAGATCGCACTCACCGTGTATGTCAAGGTGACGTGTCCGCCTCCCTCGACCGTAACCTGTCCAGTAACCACTTTCCCCGCCACATTTTGTCCCAGGCCAAAATCTCCATCCGTTGCCGTCACCACTCCATTTTCGTCAAATGTCGTCGTGACTGAGATTCCGACGCTCCCGCTCCCCACACTCATTGATCCGCTGATGGTTGCCGTCACCGGGCTGGCAAACGTCTGGCCTTCCGCTCCCATCGCGGCACCCAGCGTCGCCTCGATTTCCGCTTCACCATCCACGCCCGTCAAATCCAGGTCAATCACCACTTCTCCCGTGTGTGGCTGGTCTCCTTGCCAACCCAGGGTTGAGGCATTGGTGGTTGGAGAACCCACATAGCGGGGTTGAATTTCACTCCTCTGTCCTTTGTCACTCCGGGCAATGTCCCCTCCAACCAGTCCGCCTGATTCCGCCGTCACCACTCCGGACGCCATGCAGGATTCCAGAATCGTGTACCCCAGGCTATTGCTTTGGGTAAATGGGGTCGTCACCGCCA
>JACQXX010000067.1 GCA_016208495.1 Acidobacteriota bacterium
GGCGTCGGTTGGGGGTTATGCGATGATACGTCCATCGATCTACTCCTTTGTTTTGGTATGTTGAGACTCGAGTTCTCATATCTTCTAACATATACAAAACAAAGGTTTAGATCAATTTTCAAAACTCGCAACCAGTTCATTGCTATCAGTAAAAGATACATCTGGAACGCTCTTTCACCTGCAACACAGAACAAGAGTCAGTCGGCAGAACCAACCTCCAGATGAGTTTTTGATGATGTATTGTCCGCAATCCTAGCATTAAATCTTCAGAAACGGTGCGAAAAATTCAATGTCAGGGTGCTTTCAATTCTGACCGGCTGACCTTCAATTGAGTAATATCAGTTTATAGTCAGTAGCCAATAGTCAGTAGTTCACTAAGTTTTTTTAATTGAATGACTTGACTGTTTTCTACCATGACCACCAGCAATTCTTTATTTGAATGTATTCTCGATTTCAAACCCAAAAAGATACCGAATTGGAATACACACCAACTTCAATCAAGCGGGAAAAGTCAAGAGTTCCGCCTTTAGGCGGGTTTTGTAAGTTCCTGGTCATAAGTTTCCTGGGCTATTGGACCTGGTAAGTGCTTGATTTTTTCCCTGTTTTCCGTGGTTAAAATGCCTGGAAATTTTCAGTAAGGTACTTATCCTTAAGTTGGAAGGAGCACTGGGCCGCCTAAAGGCGGAACTCTTAACTCTCTCTTCATTTCCAAATTTAGTACAAGTTCCCATAAATGGGGATGGGAATTCGGTTACTCCGAATTGGCTTTCGCCCGGATGGGCGCCGGACAATAGCCGGTGGTTTGCCGCTTTGGGCACACCACCGGATCTTTGGTCCGCAGTGGTCCGCGCCCGGATGGGCGCTGGAAGCTGGTTCGGGTCCCGTTTCCCGCGAGATTTTTGGCTCCCCCGCTTACCATTGGGTTCCAGCGCCCATCCGGGCGCGAACCCGTGATGGCGACTCTGTCCGGTGGCTGCGTGTCCAAAGCGACACTTGCCACCAGCTATTGTCCAGCGCCCATCCGGGCGAAAACCAATGTTTCTGCCAGCGAGTGGTCGAATTTCATTCCTTTTTTATGGGGACTTGTACTAAGAATTGCTGATTCCCGTAATAGAAAATAGTCAAGTAATTCAATCGAATAAGGTTAGCGAACTACTGACTACTGACCATTGACTACAAATTGATATTTAAACACCATCCCGAAAAATCAGTTCTTGCATAATCCTCTTCAATTTGCTGGATTCCAGTTTTATCGTCCTTGCCTGAAAGCTTGAAAGGAAAGGAAGTCACCTTATGCACACGATCATTCCGGTTATCCTTTATTTGATTTTTCCCCTGGCTGGCCTGACAGGTTTGTGTCGGCTTGTGCAACTGATGCGACGTGAGCAGATTACGGATCCTCCGGTCCTGGCTTATGCATGGCTCTTTTTTTGTGTTGGCGGATGGCTCCTGGTCGGCTTGACTAAAACACTGTGGTACTGGTCCGGAATGGCAACGCTTGGATTGTTTTTTCTGATATTTGCTTCTCCGTCGTTGACACTGATGCTGTTACTCATCCAGGGAAATCGTGCAAATCAATCCGTTTATCACCGGTTTGGTTTTTGGGCAACCCTCGTGTATTTGGGTGTAAGCTCCATGGTAGCGGGCGTATTCCTTCTGAAATACTGGTTGTAGTCCTGCGAGTTATGGCACTATCCGCCCAACCAATCAGCTCATCCCTCATCGAAAACTTGAATTCCCGTTGTCATCAGGTAAATGATTGACACCAGACAATGTTGGAGGTTCCCCCTTGACCAGTCAGAATTTTATCGCGCCTGGATTTGAAGCGGTTCAGACGGTGTTTGAAGAACATTTTACCCGTGGTTGGGACGTTGGATCAGCCTTCGCCGTCTTTGTTGATGGCCAGATGGTCGTCAATCTCGCCGGAGGAGTTCGGAGTAAAACTGCTGAAACGCCTGTGGCCTATGACACCGACACGATTCAGTTGCTGGTGTCGTGTTCAAAATTTGTGGAATCGCTGTGTATTGCCGTGCTGGTGGATCGTGGGTGGCTTACCTATGATGACCGGATTGTTGATCACTGGCCCGAATTTGCACCGGAAGGTTCAGCCAAAGCCAAAATTACGGTGCGCCAGTTGATGATGCACCGGGCAGGGTTGCCAGTTTTTGATCGAAACCTCACGGATGACGAACTCTTTGACCACGATCAACGCGAACTGTTTCTCGAACAACAACTCCATGTGGCCGAACTCTTTGAACCTGAACCTGCTGACGGGAGCTGGCGCCAACAGTCGCCAGCACCACCCCATGCCTATCACGCTGTATCACGCGGACTTTATTCTGGGGCGCTGTTACGTCGCGTAGACCCGCAGCACCGAACCATGGGCCAGTTTCTGCACGAAGAACTGGCACTCCCGCTGGGGCTTGATCTCTGGCTTGGACTTCCAGAAGCCGAGGAACATCGAGTGTCACCCACCACGGCTGATCGCGTTGGCGTGATGCACGTGACGGGACTGCAGCCCAGCCCTGAGGTTGCCCCTGATGACCCGCGCTATCAGGTTTTTGAGTACGAAGTGGACTTTTTTAAACAATTCCTGACCCAACCGGAGTCGCTCGTGTTCCGATGTTTAAACACCGTATCCCTGAAAGATGTTTTTCCACAAGAACTTGGCACCCACCGAAGTATGCGAGCCTGTGAAATGGCTTCTTCAACCTGTGTTGGAAATGCGCTGGCACTGGCGAAACTGGCAGCCCTGGTCGTCAGAGGCGGCGAAATTGAAGGGAAACACATTTTTGCCCATCCAGAAACACTCGATCTGGTTGCCGAACTGGCCGAAAGCTATGCCAAAGATTCCATTTTAGGAACTCCGGTTGAATACACTCAGGGTGGTTTGGCCCGCTTTTACGCCCAGGACAGCCAGCAGACGCTCAATTATGGGTGGGGCGGTGCTGGCGGGCTGATTGTGCGGTATGTTCCGTCACTGAAGCTGGGGTGCGCTTATGTGACCAACACGGGCGGTGTTCGGATGAACTTTAATGATCCTCGTGGTCACCGACTCCTGGCTGCCGCTATCGAATGTGCCCGAAAACTTCAGGTTTAATTGTATGAATTTCATCATTTATTGTAATGGAGAACCTGTTGGGCATTCCGACCTGGCTTTCTCAGATGAAGGAATGGGTGTTCGAACCGGCCTCTTGCTCCCATTGCCAGCCTATCAGCGATACGCAGCGCTGTTTCAGGATTTTTCCCGGCTTCGCCAGGAACACATCGTCGGAAGTGAAGAATCAGGCCCCTTGCAAAACATCCGGGCCATGGTTGAAAACCTGCAGTTGGAAGTCAGAACGGCCAGTGGCGAATCAATCGGAACATTGTGGATTGGAATTGAAGATTTTTCAGACGAAGTGGGTGACGAGGGTCGCCTCGTGACGCTTGTGACGGCTGAACGCGGAACTTATGAGCGCTTTTTCGGGTCAAAGGGGACAACTCCAAAGAAATGAGGGTTTGTCCGTGAACCGATTTTTCCCATTTCTGCTTCGGCTGAAAGTTTTTCTGATCAAAATTTCACTCAGCCTGGTGCTGGTTGGTGTGCATACGGCTCTTTTTTTGCAGCACTCACCGCGTGTCTTGAGGGAGTTTGTTCATTCTGACCATCAGTGTGTTTCTGTCGAAGTCTACAAACAAAATCCGCCATATTCCGGAGACGAATGTTTACCAAACCGATTTCCAGGGCTTATTTTATTAGGCTTGATGGATCTTCCGTCAGTATTGTTAGTTGGTCTTGTGATTGGGCCGACTCTCGAATGGTCTTTTCCCCAAATGTGTTATTTCAAAATCAATCAAATCTGTAAAATCCTGATACCTATCCTTGGGACATTCCAATGGTGGCTGACTGGGCGGTGGCTTGTCTGGTTTTTGAAACGAAAGGGCGCGAAATCGTTGAGTAATTGGGTCAAAGGCGCTTCGGGAGTTGCTGGTTGAATGGAAAAAATAGGCTACTTGCGGTAAAACCCTTACTAAATTTTCGAAACCGAAGGTGATTGGACATGACGAACGAGGAGATGGAACGCTCAATCATATTTTTGCTTGATTCACAGGCAAGCTTAACTGCGAGTGTTGAAAAATTGACTGAAGATATTGCCCAAATGAAGATCCAGGCGGATGCGGACCGGGTCGAAATGCGAAACGGGTTCAATGCTCTGGGAGCTGCGATTCTGCAAGCGATGGACAATGCTGATGCAGATCGGCGGTTGATGCGAGAAATGTTCCAGGACGTCAAGGCTTTTGTATATCAGGTTGATGCGAAAGCAACCGAAGCTGTAAAAGGGGTTCGTGAGTTAAAAAAGGAGAAGTCTGAACCCGGCCCAGATGATTCGGAATAGGTTTCACGAACTTTCATTTGATGCCTTTTACATTCTGCCATCCCGCGATTGTTATTCCAGTTGCCCGACGCTCAAACTGGCTCTCCCCGCTGGTCATTGGGAGCATGTCGCCAGATTTCCTCTACTTTTTGAATTTCTCAACCGGGCATCCCTTTGGTCATACATTCCCCGGTATCTTTCTCTTTTGCATACCAGCCAGTCTGGCTGTGTTGTGGGTGTATCACCGATGGCTGAGACAGTCTGTATTTGCATTACTCCCCTTTGGTCTTTCGGGCGGTTTGGAGCATGAACCCAATGATTTCTCATTCGCTCCATTGCCTCGGTTGCTTCAAATTATTGTTTTGATTGGTGTTGGGGCTGCCAGCCATATCATCTGGGATGCCTTTACCCACCAGCACGGCTGGGGTGTGGCAGCCTTCCCAGTTTTGAGAACGGCTTTGGTTGAAGCTCCATGGGAAACAATTCGAGTGTATAAAGTTTTGCAGCACCTGAGCACCTTGAGCGGTGCCAGTTGCTTGCTTTACTGGTATTACCAGTGGTTCAATCAGCGACGAATCCAAACACGTGATGCGTATGTTCCAGAACAGAATTTCAGAAAGCTGTTAACGCTGGGTGTGATATTTGCCCTGGCGTTTCTTTCAGGTGTCTATCTGGCATTTTGGAAGCATCCAGATTTTCTGATGAGTTGGAAAACAGTCAACCCGGCTCTTTCAACGGTCATTGTTTCGACCATCACCTTTGGGTTTGGTTGGCTGGTTGTGTATTCCGTTTTGCGGCATACACTACGAAGGTAAATTCTAAATACTTCATTTTAAAGGAGTAAATAAATATGGTTCCGTTGCTGATTATGTTTGCACTTGGCGCCGTTGCGTTCTGGTATTTTCAAACCGGGGGCTTTTTCACCCAGGCTCAGCGTGAAGCGCATCTTGAGTCTCAGTTATACCAGCGGCTGTTGCAAAGAACTCACGGTGATCGTGCTCTGGCTGAGCGACTCATTGCGTTTGAACATACTCGTCATCGAACTGCCAGCCGGGCAAAGCTCATTCAACTTGCCATTGATCGGCTGGAGTGGGACAACCGGTGATGCGATTTGGGGCTGGAGGTATCGGGCCATAAGCGCCAGGATAAGAAAGCCCGTGCTCTTTCCGGTGGCATTCAATGATGTTCTTGTCGGGGTTGGGTCTCGTTGCGGGCCGGGTCCGTGGGCTTCGCACCACGGCTATTACACGACGACCCTGCGGGCCTAAAGTTGAAGGAATACCGTTTTATCAAAAATTGGTGAGGCTATTGAGGTGTTGCGCTTCAGTTTTCCTTGTGTTTGCTGGGGCTTCTTCGTAGTGTGTGCTCTGCTCGCGCTGTTATTCCACCACGTTCATTCATTCATAGTTTAAGGAGCAAACACACATGATTGTCACGATGGATTATGTGGACATTCCAGTTGATGGAAGTCCCATGCGCATGTTGGTCACGGCCCCCAAGGCCGAGGGTACTTATCCGGGAATTGTGTACTATTCAGATATTTTTCAACTGACCGGGCCAATGGTTCGGGCTTGCCAGCGATTGGCCGGGTATGGCTTTGTAGTGGCAGCACCTGAGATTTATCATCGGATTGAGCCGCTGGGATTGGCCATTCCGTTTGACGATGAGGGACGTACCCGTGGGCTGGACGATGCCGCCAAAACACCAGTCGCTGATTTTGACGCGGATTGCCGGGCGGTGCTCGATTACCTGAAAACCCATCCGAAGGTCACACCTGGGAAACTTGGTGCAGGTGGGTTTTGTATTGGTGGGCATCTTTCATTTCGCGCGGCGCTCCAGCCAGATGTTCTGGGAACCGTGTGCTTTTATGGAACGGGCATCCACAACGGAAAATTGGGTCAAGATGCTAACGCCGGGTCGCTCCAGCGGGCCGGAGACATCAAGGGCAAGTTACTCTTAGCCTGGGGAGAATTTGACCCGCACATCCCCGAAGCTGGTCGAGCCACTATTCATGCTGCACTTGATGCTGCCGGAACCAAGTACCAGGTTCGGTATTTTCCCGCCGAACACGCTTTTATGCGCGATGAAGGCCCACGCTACGACCCGGTCGCGACTGATCAGGCATTTGCCGAGATGATTTCCTTCTTTCAGAGTGTGATGGCTTGAGATCGCTTTTGATACATATTTAACGATTCGTCATTTCCCGCCACGTCATGGATTCCTGACCACTATCAACCCGGGCCATGGTGATACACCCTGGCGCCGGGCACACCAGATGGCACAGATTGCAGCCGACACACTCTGATTCATCCACAACCGGAAACCGCTTCCCGTTGATCTGGGTGAAGTGAATACATTGATGGGCGCCGTCTTCGCAGGCGATATAGCACAAATTGCACTGAATACATTTGCTGTGGTCAATTCGAGCCACGGTTTTGTATTTCAGATCCAGATTACCCCAATCGGTGATCCGCTTGACGCTCAGGCCAATGATGTCCTCAACACTGGCAAACCCTTTGTCATCCAGGTAGTTAGAAAGTCCATCAACCAAATCTTCAATAATTCGATACCCATAATGCATCACCGCCGTGCACACCTGCACGTTGGTCGCGCCGAGCAGGAAGAATTCCACCGCATCACGCCACGTTTGAATGCCTCCGATACCGCTGATGGGCACGTTGACCTGCGGATCATTTGCCAGTTCCGAAACCATGTTCAAGGCAATTGGTTTGACGGCGGGACCACAATAGCCGCCGTGTGATGCCTGCCCGTTAACATTTGGATAAGGAATCATCGTGTCAATATCAACTCCGATAATTGAGTTGATGGTATTGATCAGTGACAGGGCATCGGCGCCACCTTTGACAGCGGCGCGAGCTGGCGGAGTAATGCTGGTCACATTGGGAGTCAATTTAATAATGACTGGCAGTTTTGAGACTTCCTTAACCCATTCCGTCACCATGCAGGTGTATTCCGGCACCTGACCCATCGCCGCACCCATTCCGCGCTCAGACATGCCGTGCGGACAGCCGAAATTTAACTCCACGCCATCAGCACCGGTGTCTTCAACCCGTTTCATCATGTCTTGCCAGGCTTCGCGTTTGGACTCGACCATCAGCGACACAATCAGTGCATGGTTAGGGTACTTGCGTTTGACTTCAGTGATTTCGCGTAAATTCACCTCGGTTGGGCGATCAGAAATCAATTCGATGTTGTTGAGGCCCATCATGCGGTACGGTCCATAATCCACCGAAGCCAGCCGTGAGCAAACATTGACAATCGGCTCCCCGATGGTTTTCCAGACCGCTCCGCCCCAACCGGCATCAAACGCCCGTTCAACCATCGAGCCCATATTGGTCGGAGGCGCCGAAGCCAGCCAGAATGGGTTCGGCGATTTAATTCCAGCAAGATTGACACGTAGATCAGCCATGGAGAGTCTCCTTCGTTCAAGGTGTGGAATATAGCGTGTGGAGGAAAGTAAAGACGAGTTTCGAATCAAAGCATACCGGGTGTGGACGTTGCCACTAAAAAATGAAATCAGGTCAGTCAGTCGTCAGTAGTTGATAAGTCAGTCGTCAGTCGTCAGTAGACCAAACCCGGATCGTTGAATCCGTCGAATTCTTGAAAAGAATTGTTCCTAAATGATTCAAATAGAACAAAATATACTTGACACGAGTTCCCAAATCCCAACACTTGACGACTGACGAGAATTAGGGACTTTTCTTGCTGAACTGGAATGCCGCCACTCCAATCGCCGCCAGTCCAATCACCGACATAATCACCGCATTAAACCAGAGTTCCTTCACTCCGGCGCCACGCAGGATGATCCCACGAAGGGAGTCAATATAGTAGGTTGCCGGTATTGCCGCGCTAATCCATTGAAAAAGCGGCGGCATGTTATCTATGGCGAAAATGTAACCAGACAGGAAAACCGTTGGAAGCAGCGTTCCCGAGGCCATCTGGATGGCTTCACCCTGAGTATGAGCCTTGGTGGAAATCACCAGCCCCATCCCCAACACCGTGAGCAAAAAGGGAATTGAAGTCAGGAATAAAAAAGTCAGGCTGCCCACGATTGGCACTTCAAACACATATCGCATCAAGACCAGAATCCCGCAGATTTCAACAAACCCCAGAACTCCGTAAGGCAGCATCTTTCCGACCATCATGCCCAGCGGGCTGATCGGTGTCAGGTAGAGTTGCTCTAGCGTCCCGTTTTCGCGCTCGCGAACGACCGAAAATGAAATCAACAAAATGGTGATCATCTGGAGCAAAATCGCGATCATTCCCGGCATAAGAAAGTTGGGAGAGCGCATATCCGGATTAAACAACACGGAAACCCTGGCTTCGATGGGAAGAGAACTCCGGGCGGCCCCGCTTCCAACCTGACGGAGCGATTCCTGAAGCGTCACCTGATTGGCCACGTTGACGGCTTCGCTGGTGACGGTCGAATCTGACCCATCCACCAGCACCAGCACGCTGGCATCCCGGCCATCCAGAACGCGGCGTGAGTAATCCACCGGGATCTTGATGGCGACTTTGGCTTCGCCGGCGGTGACTGCCGCATACATTTCTTTGTCGCTGGTGACGACTTTCATAATTCGAAAATCATCGGTGGTGATAAACCGATCAATCAGCCGTTTGCTTTCTTGAGTATTGGCCGCATCGTAAATCACGGTTCGGATTTGACGGACTTTCATATCCAGCGCATAGCCAAACATGATGACTTCGAGCATGGGAATGAGCAGTGCAAAGTGCAACGTGGCCGGGTCTCTGAGAATATGAATCACTTCCTTGCGAAAAACCGGCCAGGTTCCTGAAAACCAGCGACTTGGAGGAATGTGTTTGGTCATATCAATGAGGGTTCAGGGTTTAGGGTATCGGGTTCAGGGTTCAGAGAAAGATAATATTTTCGAATACTTAAGTACTTTGTCATAAGTTTCCTGAGATATTGAATTTGGTAAGTGTTTGATTCTTTTCGTGTATTTCGTGTGTTTCGTGGTTCAAAATGTCTTGGAATTTTCGGTAAGGTACTTAACTATTTGCGAATACAAGTGTATCACACCATTTTGCAGTGAAGTGCGCGCATTAGAAAATAGCTAAGTCGTTGAAAAAATTGTCTTTCCCTGAACCCTGAACCCGATACCCTAAACCCTAATTCAAAAAGAGTATCATAGGGAAAGGCGTTGGGTGACTCCGTTGCGTTCGCGCAGAATGCGATTGGTCAGCGTCACAAAGACATCTTCCAACGAAGGCGTAATGGCCTGGATTTGGGAATGACCAAAGCTGGCTTTTTCCAAATCAGCTTTGAGCCGTTCAATTGGTTTTACATTATCAACCAGGACGTGGATGTTTTGCCCAAAGATGGTTGATTCCATGACATACGGAAGCGATTTGATATAGGAGAGTGCGGCTGAAGGTTGTTTGCATTGGACTTCGAGGCGGGTCGAGCCCTCGGAAGAAACCTCCGGAAGCGTTGTCAGTTCATCAATCGTGCCAATGGCAATCAGGTTTGACAGATAGATATAGCCGACCCGGGCACAGCGTTCGGCTTCGTCCATATAGTGGGTGGTCACAAAAAAGGTGACGCCCTGACCTGAGAGTTCAAACAGGAGGTCCCACAAGGCACGCCGGGCAACCGGGTCAATTCCAGCGGTAGGTTCATCCAGAAAAAGGACATCCGGTTCGTGGATGATGGCGCATCCCAGCGCCAGTCGTTGTTTCCAGCCACCGGAGAGCGTGGATGAACGACGTTCCAAATAGGGGCCAATCCCGGTCAGTTCAACTACTTGCTGGATGCGCCGTTCGAGCCGCTCGGCCTTCAATCCATAGACACCGCCATAAAATTCGAGGTTTTCACGAACCGTCAAATCACCGTACAGACTGAATTTTTGCGACATGTAGCCAATATGGTGACGAATGATGTGGGCTTCTTTTTGAATATCAAGCCCCAGTACCTTTCCGTGGCCGGTGGCGGGCTTGAGCAACCCGCAAAATGCTTTGATGAGCGTGGTTTTCCCCGAACCATTTGGCCCCAGAAATCCAAAGATCTCACCTCGACCGACTGACAGACTGACGTTATTGACGGCGACGAAATCACCAAATTTGATGGTGACGTTGTTGGCAACAATGGCTGCATCCATCCTGGAATTCCTTCTACTGACTGAAAAAAATTGAGCAGGCACACCATAGCAGAATGAAGAATGAAGAATGAAGAATGAAGAATGAAGAATATGAGTAGTGATTAGTGGTTAGTGGTTAGAAATCAATACTTTCCAAGAACTAAGAATCAAACCAAAATTTCGCCCAAAATATCACCACCTTGCCACACACGACCAGCAGCGACCGGTTCGGGACACGAATCGCAATCGGGAATCTCCCAGTCAGGAATGGCAACGCAACTTTACCCAAATTGACTTCCAGCCAGTCCTTTATGTCCTTTGGCGCTGGCTCAATCAACCACACAACTGAGGAAGATGTCAGTATTTTTGGCGAAATTTGGGGAATGAAGAATGGGAACAAGACAGTAAATTTGCTCAGGGGAAATATTTTTTGCTTGACAGGTCCCATCGCACACCATAGGGTGATTTCACTTCTCAATATATTCGTGCTTGCGGACCTCAGCCCCCCGGAAGAAATCACGATTTTCGGCTGACAAGATGTTCAAATGTCAAAATTGTTTGAAATTGTTTCTGGCTAAAATTTCTTTGTTCCCAGGCGTGGTTGTAATGCAACTGATGCCCGCTTCGTCAAGTTTGAGAACCCTCAGGTTTTGGACTCATCAAAATTCCAAAGCCCGGTCAATTGATATTGGCCATAACACAACCTGACAAGTTCGTTGTTTCCCACCAAAAAAGTCTAATTCCGCTTTCAAAGTACCCGTCCGGTAAAAAGTCGGGGTCCGTCTGTTTGTCTACAAACCTTCAACGGCCAGATCAGGCCGGTTAAAGACGATTGATGCCGGTAACATATGAAAATCAAAGAACGTTCTGTCTCGATCAATGAGCTTGAATCAAACATCATTCAAGCGCTTCAATCAATGAACTTAGATACTTCGCAGGTGGCAGGAACAATACTGGACTGTGCCGCCGGTGGATGGACAAGTTTGCTCTTAACCTATCTGCGTGTTGATCCATTTTGGCCATATCACCAGCGATGGGTTGACGATACCAGTTACTTGGCTGAAGAAACTGCTTCTGATGGCACTTTGTTAATCGTCGGGAGTGTTGGCTGGGGTGGATTGATTCACCGAAACACAGGTGGCAATGAGCCATTTGTTGGTAGATTCAGGCTGGTTGGTGACCAAAGCCACCCCCAACTCTGGTATGAGCTTTATTTCTGCTGTGATGGAATTGTGCGGTTCATCACCCCAGAGGGAATTTCCTGGACTGAAATTGACAGAACCCCTGCGGTTGAAGCGTTCATTGAACCGTTTGTTCAAATTTTACATGGTCAGATCAACGCACCGAGTAGGTTGCCTGATGCGGCCATATGCCTTGGAAAATGTGGAACTACAGGGGTCGCAAAACTGGTGGAATTGTTCGCCCATCCGGATCCAAATGTCCGGTTTGCCGTTCTCGAAGCATTCGCCGAATTTCCCAAAAATCTTCCTCTTCCAGTATCCCAAATCAAAGCATTGCTTCACGATCCTGACCTGCCAGTTCGGACCCTGGCCGCAATTTGGGTGCATCTGGCGGAACCAGATTTTCGACTACCAGAGACGGTAGGGCAGGATTTGTTCGAAATCTCGACAACCAGGACTGAACGGGCTTTAACCGGGCCATTCTTCTCGCAAATAGAGAACAAACTCCTGGCCTGCTTTGCCCAGAATGATCCTTCTCTTGTGAGTCAGATTCTGGCGTTACTTCATACTGAATGGAATGCCTGGGCGGCCAATCTCCTGGCCCAAATCCCAGCTTTGGCAGAAACAACCACGCCGATACTGGCAAACTTTCTGAACAGCGAAGTGCGAGAGACTCCTCGCATGGTGGCGCAGGCCCTGTGGAGGCTTGAAACTCATACATCACGAAGTCTTGTGTTGAATTGCCTCTTTTCCGATGCTGAGAAAGGTCGTGCACCTGGGCTGATTGTGGAATATATGGAGCCAGATCCGCTGGCGGCGCCGATTTTGATGCAGGCCATTCGCCAGCCACACCTCGGAAGTCTGGAAAAATGTGATCTCCTGATTGGATTGGCCAGAATTGAACCACGGAGCGAAGCGGTCACAGCTTTTCTGAAATCAGTGATTCCCTGGCTGATTGAGTGTCTGCGGGAAACTGATCTCAAGAAACGGCGCCGGGCAGTCAGTGTGTTGGGTGAGATTGGTCTGGAACCAGATCTGGTGATTCCTCAAATGTTGAACCTGGTGGCCCCGGCTTGCCAGGATCTCGAAGCCACAATAGTTGAGCAGGAAGACGGATATATTTCCTTTAACCGCAGCTATGAATATTTCCTGGACGAGATTGCGGAATCTATCGGAAAGTTCAGTGTGGCGGCGGAAAAAGCAGTCCCAGCTTTAACAAATCTTTTTGTCTGGAAAGATGGGAGGTTTTGTGGCACAGGGAAGATCGCATCAGCGCTTCAACGTATTGGGAAGTCTGGGCTTGCCGCTCTGGTTGAAATACTGGGGCAAAACCTCGAATACCATATGGCTGATTTTTATATTGTCCGGGCCTTGAAACGGGCTGGTCCAGATGCCATTCCATATTTGGTGGAAGCATTTCACCATCGAAACATTTGGGCAAAAGCATTTCAGATTTTTTCTTATGTGGGTCCACAAGCCGCATCAGCCGTTCC
Source organism: Acidobacteriota bacterium (assembly GCA_016208495.1). Lineage (NCBI taxonomy): Bacteria > Pseudomonadati > Acidobacteriota > Acidobacteriota bacterium. The sequence goes on from JACQXX010000067.1 coordinate 13,152, forward strand.
GCTGCTGGTGCTCACCCTTCATGACGAAGATCCAGCCGTCCAGATCGGTGCGACTGCCTGTCTGGCGGAAATCGGCCCGGCCTCTGCAACGGCAATCCCTCAACTGGTTGGCCTGCTAAAAGATGCGTCTGAGTCCGTGCGGTTTGATGCGGCTATCACGCTTGGGAAAATCGGAGCCGAAGCCGTTCCCGAGATGATGCGGGTGTTGGAGTGGCTTCCCAAATCTGATGAGTTGACGTGTTGTGCCATCCTCAAATCGTTCGGTGAAATTGGTGCTGCGGCTGCCCCGGCCATCCCAATCATTCGGAACTTATTGGAGGTGGATGATCCGGAAATTCGCTTTTGTGCCAGATATGCACTTGAGCAAATTGACTTGTTGGCGAAACCTGAAAAACCGATGGAAACCTGGTACGAGTGGGGAACGGCTGGTTCAAGTGATTTGGATTGAACTGGTGCTGGCCAGATCGCTCAATCGGATTCTTCATTCTCTGGGTGTGACTTAAGTCAATCCCAATTCCACCTGATCCGTTGAAAATGAGTTCCAACAGATATTCGATAGTTTAAGGCTGGAGGTGAAGTATGGCGATTTCGGCATTGACTCTGAACCAAAATCAAAGTGTTCGTGACCTCGTGGTTGAAAATCCACAGGCGACACTTGTGTTTGACAAATATGGGATTGATTACTGCTGTGGTGGTGGAAAATCCCTGGCGGAAGCCTGTCAAACGGCAGGCGTCGCGTTTGAAACGTTACAGGCAGCACTGGATGGGACGCTCCAGGACGCATCCACGCGTGAACAGGTCACTGACTGGGCCACGGCAACTCCTGGCGATCTGATTCACCATATCATTGAAACGCACCATGCCTTTACCCGATTTGAAATCGCACGACTCGGAAAATTGCTCGATAAAGTCGTGGCGGTTCACGGTGGGAATCACTCTGAATTGCGCCAGGTTCAAAATGTTTTTTATGCGTTGTCACAGGACTTGATGCCTCATTTGATGAAAGAAGAGCAGGTTCTTTTCCCGTTTATTGATCGGCTTGAAAAGGCCGTGACATCACAAATGCCGGTGCCGATGTCCTGTTTTGGAACCGTGGCGAACCCAATTCGCATGATGGAATTTGAACACGATCAGGCCGGGGACCTTTTAAAAGAACTGCGACGGGTCACCCAGGATTTTACGGTGCCGGAGGATGGGTGCTTTAGCTACCAGGCGCTCTACAACGGGTTAAAAGGATTTGAAGCTGACCTGCACCAGCATATTCATCTGGAAAACAATATTCTGTTTCCAAAGGCAAAACTGCTTGAGGATCAGGTGTTTGGACGATGAGTCTTGAATCGTCAGTCCAGGTAACACGTTGAACTACTCCAGAATTTATAAGGACCGCTGAGGAATTCCATTGATTGGGTTGCCTCAGTGGTCTTTTGCGTTTCGAACCTGTTTCAAAAGCCCCTATCCATCGGTCGTTCGATGAAGGCGAGCGTTAGGACCAAATCTTTGGTATGCTGCCGATTGAGATCAGTTGGAAAGATTGGTTGTTTCCTCACCTAAACCCGCTGGATGTGATATGCACCATAACTCAATCGGAAATAGTAAGTTAGAGGCGTTAAGACAGACTCCGCTCTTTCGTCGTCTTCAGGAAAAAGAACTGCTGGCCCTCTGTGCGATTGCCATTGACCGTCAGGTTCAACGGGGCGAGATTTTGTTTATGGCGGGCGATGAGGCCCGAGGTATTTATGTCATTGTGAGCGGGTTAGTGCGGGCGGTGCGGTTGAGTGCGGACGGCAGGGAACAGGTGATCCACACCGAACAGGCGGGCGCCACCATCGGCGAATTACCTGTTTTTGACGGTGGACGGTATCCTTCGACGGTGATTGCCGACCAGGATTCACATCTGCTCTTTATTGACAAACAGGACGTGCGACGATTGTTCCTCGAATATCCAACGATTGCGCTTGAAGCACTGGCGGTTCTGTCTCAGCGATTGCGCCAGTGTGCCGAATTGATCGAATTTCTTTCGCTACGTGAAGTCGGCCAGCGAATCGCCCGACTCCTGGTTCTGGAAGCCCGCAAACACGGACAACCGACAGGAAAAAGCGTTACCGTGACCCTCCAGTTGACCAATCAGCAAATTGCGGCTCAAGTTGGTTCAGTTCGCGAAGTTGTCTCGCGGGCGATTGCACGATTGCAAAAGGAACATCTGGTCGTTTTTCAGGGCCGATCCGTTTTGATTCCTGACCTTGAGGCCCTGGCGCGATATGCTGATTTTTCCTGAGATGAAACCACATACGGCGAACCTCTTCAGCCCAAATTCCTGAATCCAAAGTCTTTAGCCTTTCAATAGTACTTGCTGAAAACCAGATCCTGTTGTGACCAGAAGGGGGATTTATCGGTTGTGTAGCGTTTGAGCCGGGTGATGTGTTCTTCGACGGTGGCTGGAACAGGGGCGCCGTCAGCAATTTCCTTGAGGACACCGAGCAAGTAGGCAAAGAGTTCACTATCAATGATTCCGGGCATCTCGACACCATCGGCGCCATATTCAATCGCCTTACGGGCGGCCCGTTCGACATTGTAATCCCAGGCGCCATAAATCGTCATGGCGCGGTATTTTGCCACACTATTAAAGAGCTGGATGGCGTAACCGGCTTCACCAGAATGTTCCTGGCGAGATTGAGCAATCAGGCCAAGCGTTGGGTTCTCACTGGCAAAATCTTTAATAAAATCAACGATATGGACTGAAATACAGGTGATGGTCGTGGACTCTGAAATAAACCTGGCGGTCATATCTGATTCGTGTCCAAAGATCAAAAGTGGGGTTTTCGGTGCGCCAATGGCTTCACCTGGTTTGGAGACAAAAACCTGAGCCGGTTGGAGTTCTTTAATTTTTGACTTCCATGGGAAGAGTCGTTGAAAGAGGGACATGGCAGGTGACCTGGGAAAGTAATTGAGTCTGATAAGCTTAGCTATGTAAAACAATACCTCATTCCTTAGCTTTTACCACACTCCCCACTCTCTGAAAAAATACTTTCTCAGCACCCAGGCTGGAAGAATCGGTTTGTGACCGGTCTCGCTTGTATTTAAATGAAATAACCTGTGACCTCACAGGATTTTGGACAACACATCATTCTTTCCTCAGCAAACGACCAAACCCTGTATCGCATTGAAAACACAATTGTTATGGAAAAATTTATTCATTTTTTGACAACCTATGGCTACACCGTGGTCTTTCTGTGGGTGTTTATCGAGCAAATCGGTATTCCAATTCCGGCCATGCCTTTGCTCCTGGCGGCTGGAGCCCTGGCTGGCCTGGGGAAACTTGATCCGGTGACCACCATTCTGGCAGCCACATTGGCGGCGGTAGTGGCTGATTCCATCTGGTATGAACTTGGTCGGAGACGCGGCGCTGGAATTCTCAAATTCCTGTGCAAAGTGTCGCTCGAACCAGATTCCTGTATTCAATCCACCGCCACCAGTTTTGAACGCTATGGTTTGAAGACCCTGCTGGTTGCCAAGTTTGTTCCTGGTCTCAATACCATTTCTCAACCGTTGGCTGGCTTGATGCGGGTGCCGCGACCGAAATTCTGGGTATTTGACTGGGCTGGAACCACAATTTGGGCTGGGACGTCAGTTGGCCTTGGTATGGTGTTTCACAACCAGCTCCAGCAACTGGCTGATCGAGTCGAACAATTTGGAGTCTGGTGTTTAATCGGTGCCGCGACCGGACTGGCACTCTACCTCGGATGGAAATATTACCAGCGGCAGGAGTTTATTCGCCGGATGCACGTGGCGAGGATTACCCCTGAAACGCTCAAAGAAAAAATTGACACCGGCCAGTTCGTCACAGTGATTGATTTGCGCCATCCCCGGACTTTTCACGAATCTCCACAAACCATACCAGGAGCGCTCCGCTGGACAACCGAAGACATCAGCCGGCGGCACAAAGAAATTCCGCGGGATCATGAGGTGGTCCTGTTTTGTGCTTGACCAAACGAAAAAAGCAGCGCCCGTGCGGCGCTTATCCTTCATAAACATGGAATTACCAACGTCAGACCGCTGGAAGGCGGCTTTGACGGCTGGCTGGAGCGAAATTTCCCAATTGAGGAAATTTCTTGAAAAACCAGGACTGAGAAAACCAGGGCTGAAGAAGTCGGGCTGAAGACATCGGGCTTGGGGCTGAAGACCATAAGCGCCAGGGTAAGGAAACAAAGCCCGATCTGGACAAGGGGACAAGCAGACAAGGGGACAAGGAGAAAAAGTATTCTCCTGCTCCCAACGTCGGGAGGAGGATCTCCGTGTCTCCGTGTCCCCCCTTCTCATTGTCTCAAACAGGCCCAAATTTCCTTATCCTGGCGCTTATAGGGCTGAAGACTCGCAAGCTTGGGGCAACCCAAGGGATGAGGGATGAAATAAAACTAGGTCTTCAACCCCATACTGGTGGATTTTTCCTCAACCGATAGTGGATTTTCCCAATTTGCAATTTTCTTCGAGATTCCACCTGGTTGAATGATTCTTTTCTTTCGAAGAATCCGACCTTCAATATTATTACATTCTAAAATCTTATTTTTTAATGTGTTGCAAGTATTTTCCATAACGCTTTGATTCATATCAAGTTCTGCGGTACATTGGTTTGCCGGGACTTTCTGAGTTTGGGCATCTTTTTTGCAGAGAGTAGTCACCGGAAAGGAGGCCGCGACATTTGTTATCTCGCGTGAATTAAAAAGTATGATCACCAATAAACGGATCGTCTTTTCTCACATCCTCTGCCCAACAAATTTGACCCGGGAATCAAACCGGGCACTACGCTACGCGGTTACTCTCGCTCGGGCTTATGGCGCCAGGCTGACCGTAGCCCATTGGGTTCAGGGCAAAACTGAACTTGATAAGGCCACCGAACACCGGGCTTCACGGATTATGCAGGAGGCATTGCAAGATCAATGGCTGGCTTCTGATTATGACCCGCTCCAACACGAAGAGATTATCCTGATGGGTGATATTCGCGCTTCGTTACCAATGTATGCCGCTTCCGAAGGGGTGGATCTGGTTGTGATGCGGGCGAAAGTGTTTTCGCCCAACCTGATTGGGTTGGTTGGATCAACCGTCACAGCCATGTGTCGAACCACCCCCTGTCCCATCTTAATAACTCACGCCCGTGAACGGGAATGGGTTGGAAAAACCACCAACCATGTTGATTTGAAAAAGATTCTGGTCGCCCATGATTTCTCGGGTGATTCAGACCAGGCACTTGAATATGGGCTGTCACTGGCCCAGGAATTTGAAGCCGAAGTGTATGTTTTGCATGTGGTTCCTCAATTTCCTCAGGCGGTTCCACAAGGTGACATCCCCTACGTTTTGAGTCCCTCGCAGCTTGAACCCAAACCAATTTTGGACCGACTGGCCCGAGGGATTCCTCCAAACGTCAGTGAGTGGTGCCGGATCTCGTACGAAATCAAATATGGTACCCCGTATAGCGAAATTTTAAAGTTTGCGCGTGAAAATGCGATTGACCTCATTTGTCTTGGGGCCCATGGGCTCGGACGGGCTGAGCACTCACTCTTTGGTTCGAATGTTGATCGAGTTCTGAGGCAATCCCCTTGCCCGGTTTTGATCACGACACCATTTCGAGCCATTGAACCATTGTGATTTGGTTTTCCCTCCTTAGCACTGAACCTCACTTAATTGCCTGCTATCAAACCACTTCACAATGTCGCCCCCGTTCAGGTTTTTCCCTCCTCTTGTTGAAAATCTGAACGGGGCTTTCTTTTTTCTCAAATGGGGCTGACCTCATCAGACTGCGGGGTAGAGAATAATACTGGTTCTTCAATTCAACCAAAGACGATATGCTCACTCGATACTGGCTGCCAGTCAGAGAATGAGCCTCCTTCCGCCTGGGTACAGGTGTTAGACTTTTAGGATTGAGGATATTGGGCTAACGGTTAAGGGAAATACAATTATATCAATAGTTTGACTCCTTGCTCATGCGATAGGGTCATTCCAAAATAGTATGGGACCATATCAGCCATTCAACCAAATAATGGTCAGCATTGGAAAAAGAATTCAAAGAAAAAGTTTTTTGTGCCAAAAGGGGCTTATTGTTTACATTTTTGAAATAGTAATGTTAGATTTGTCGGGTAGTTTTGCTAACAGACGAACTCATCTCCTGGCGAAGCTGGGTGTAACCAATTCCAATTCTGTTGGAATCAACTCTCAACCGTTTTGTTGGAATGACTCGTCGTTCCAGCAGAGATCAAGGCGAAGAAAAATTTACTCCAAGCCCCGCCTGCACAAGGTAGAGGGCCCGGCTCTGTATTGAGGTTCCATATGCAAATCCTGAAGTATAGAATGGCACTCGGCCTGGTCATGCTCGGCCTGGTGATCAACCAGGGAGTGATCGTATCCCATTTTGATTGGGTCACTTCCGCTCAGCCATCCATTCCAGCCATGGGTTCCGTTGAATCCAAACTGGACCAACAGGACCATGCTCACCTCTCCTCAGAGGATGGTCTCTGGCATACCGTAAAAACCGATTTCAGCCCTGGGTCGGCGAACCCGCAGTCTCCTACTTTTCACAGCTTTACCCTGAATCAAAAACTGCTTGAGCAACTATTAAGTCAGGTCTCACTCAGTGCTCGGCCAGAACAGCGACCGGTTTTATCCGTGCCGATGCCGGATGGAACATATTCCAGATTTGGGATTTACGAGACATCCGTGATGGAACCAGAACTGGCGGCAAAATTTCCTGAAATTCGAACCTTTGCTGGAAAAGGCATTGATGATGCGGGGGCCAATTTGCGATTGACCCAATCTCCTCAGGGTTTTCACTTCAATGTCCTGTCAAATCAAGGAATGGTCACCATCAGACCCAAAGCAGGACCGGAGGGGAACCTCTACCTTGTGTACAACACACACACTGCCTCCGAGGCGTTCAACGAGTTTGAATGTTACGTAACGCCTGAGATGGAGCAACTCGCCCAAACTGAAACAGTTGGTGAATTCGAGGAAACTCGGGCACTGTTATCGGCAACAGTCCCACACCGCACCTTTCGGCTGGCTGTTTCAGCAACTGCCGAATATTCACAGCTCATTTGGAAGCGACCAAAAGGTCCCATCAGTGAGGTCATGGCGCAAATTGTCAGTCTGGTGAGTGCCGCCAATCTGGTTTATGGAAAGGAACTGGCGATTGAGTTTGTGCTGGTCAATGGAATTGATCAACTGATCTTTGAAAATACTCAAACTGACCCGTTCTCAGGAACCCTTGGGCAGCGAGCTGAGCAAAATCAACGGACACTTGACCGCACGATTGGGTCCCAAAACTATGATATCGGCCATTTGCTGGACGCGAGTTCCGGTGGGATTGGCTATATCGGAGGGGTTTGCACCACTGAACATAAAGCCAAGGGGGTAACCGCCACCAATTCAGCCCTGACGATTATCCACGAATTGGGTCACCAGCTTGGCGCCCTTCACACCTTTAACAGTACCGCCGCCGAGTGCAGTGGGAACCGGTCATCGAGTGCCGCCTATGAAGTTGGAAGTGGCACCACAATTATGTCGTATGGCGGGAAATGCAAACCTGAAGTGGTTCAAGGTAAACCTGACCTGTACTTTCATACCGACAGCCTGGAGCGAATTTTGAGTCGGTTGGAAAACCCACCTGCCCAGCTTGGACCTGATTGCTCAATCCAAACCAGCACTGGGCATCTTCGACCCCTGGTTGAAGCCGGTCAAAATTACACTATCCCCTTTAAAACTCCCTTCACTCTGGTCGCAACCGAAACAAGCCCTGGCGCCCAGATAACTTACTGTTGGGAAGAATTTGATTTGGGACTCGCATCGCCCCCGCAATCAGGAATTGGAACTCAGCCGATTTTTCGATCATTCCCACCCGTAACTTCACCTGCCCGGACCTTTCCAAGATTAGAGAACGTGCTCAACAACACCTCTCAGTTTGGTGAAGCGCTCCCACAGACGGCCCGTACCCTGAAATTTCGATGCACCGTCCGGGATCAGGCTGGTGGATTTAACTTTGATTCAATAACTGTTTCAGTGCTGAGCACAGGAGTGGGGTTTGCGGTAACCAAACCCAATACCGCAGTCACTTTCAGAAGCGGTTCATCTCAAACCATCACCTGGAGTACAGCTCGAACCAATGTAAATCCTATCAACTGTGCCCAGGTCCGGATTCTCCTTTCGATTGATGGTGGGTATACCTATACCCCACTGATTGACTCCACTCCCAATGATGGAAGCCAGGTTGTGACACTCCCTTCTGGAATCAATACCACACAGGCACGCATCAAAATTGAAGCCATTGGAAATATCTTTTTCGATGTTTCAAATGTGAATTTCAAAATTACGCCCTGAACCCAGGGGTGAAGACTCGCAAGCTCGGGGCGATTGAAGGGGTGAAAGATGAAGGAAGACGAATGTAAAAAAACCAATTCTTCCACCCAACTTCTTCCGCCCTGAGTCCAACGTCTTCCGCCCTGGTGTTCACTTACTTCGCACCGTTCACTCAGTGAGCAAAAACGGCTAACCTATTGATTTTCAAAAGATTGAATCATCCCCCTTTCTGATACTGCTCACATGGCGAGCAATTTTTGTGGAAAAAGGAATTTCAACGAGGTCTCTTAAAAGCCAATAACCTGTTATTTATCAGTAGCTTGAAATAAAATTCCAGAGACTGGTTTTGTGGAATGTTGTTTGCTCTATTTTTAGTCCAAGCCTCCTCAAAGTACATTCAATCCAAAAATTTTCTTCCTAAAAGGTTCTCTGTAAAAATAGCAATGTCTACTGATATACCGTTACGTCGCGTTATTCGCTGGTTTTTGACTTCTTCACTCCTTTCCCTGGTCTTTCTGACCACAGCGGTGTTTCTCCCAACCGGGCAAGCCTACGTCTCCCCACAAGAACTTCCTCAATCCCAAATTCAACTTGTCCCTTCTGATGAACCGGTGGTTCCGGAAGGTGATATCGCGCTTGAATCTGACGATTTGACCGCACGTGGCACGTTCCAGGGCAATGCCATCAACCGCAATACTCTGGGCGCCCGCTATGATGCCACGAAAGCCAATATTACGTTTCGGGTCTATTCATCCCGAGCCACGCGGATTGAAGTGTGTATTTTCAAAAATGCGACTGGTTCGAATGAATCAGTGCGCTACGTGATGACCAAAAATGCGACCACCAATGTTTGGTCAAAAACGGCCTCGGTCGCGACGCTCAAAAACAGTTATGGCATTACGGGAACTGTCTATTACGGCTTCCGGGCCTGGGGACCAAACTGGACCTACATCTCAAGCTGGACACCAGGTTCCGCAACCGGGTTTGTCACAGATGTTGATGCCAACGGCAACCGGTTCAACCCCAATAAATTGTTGCTCGATCCATATGCACTGGAAATGAGCCACGATCCAACCACGCCAACCAACACCGACGGCACGATTTACGCTTCCGGAGCAACCTATCGCAATATCAACAGCGGCCCAAAAGCCCCTAAAGGGATTGTTCTTTCGCTGGATACCACCAGTTTCGGCGTCAAACCGACCCGTCCGCTCAAAGATGATATTGTGTATGAAGTGCACGTTCGGGGCTTGACGAAAAACGACGCCAGCATCCCGGCTGCCTATCAAGGGACGTACAAAGGCGCTGCCTTGAAAGCACAGGCGCTGGCGGATCTCGGCATTACAGCGGTTGAATTCCTGCCCGTGCAGGAAACCCAAAACGATACGAATGATGTCAACCCGACCACGACAGCGGGCGATAACTACTGGGGCTATATGACGCTCAATTACTTTGCCCCAGACCGTCGCTATTCATCAGATAAAACGCCGGGTGGACCAACCCGCGAATTCAAGGAAATGGTCAAAGCCTTCCATGATCGCGGTATTAAAGTCTTTATTGATGTGGTTTATAACCACACGGGCGAAGGCGGCGCGTGGAATGGCAATGATCCGACCGTGTTTAACGTGATGTCGTGGCGCGGACTGGACAACCCAACCTACTACTGTTTGACGAGCGACAAGCAATTTTCCTGGGATAACACGGGCGTCGGTGGCAACTACAACACATTCAATACCGTGGCTCAGGATATGATCGTTGATTCGCTGGCTTACTGGCGAGACACCATTGGGCTGGACGGTTATCGGTTTGATCTGGCTTCGGTGCTTGGCAATACCTGTGAACACGGATGTTTTAACTTCGATAAATTGAATTCCGGAACCGCGCTCAATCGGATTGCTCGTGAATTGACACCCCGTCCGGCTGGCGGTGGCACTGGTGTTGACCTGATTGCCGAACCCTGGGCAATTGGCGGCAATTCATATCAAGTTGGCAACTTCCCGTCTGGCTGGTCCGAATGGAATGGAATCTATCGCGATGTGATCCGCAAAGATCAGAACCAGATGGGTCTTGAATCAGTGACGCCCGGACAACTGGCAACCCGCTTTGCCGGTTCGTCTGACCTGTATGCCGACGATGGTCGCAAGCCCTGGAATTCAGTGAATTTCATCGTTGCTCATGACGGGTTTACCCTCAAAGACCTCTATTCGTACAACAGCAAGGTCAACAATCAGGCGTGGCCGTACGGCCCATCAGATGGTGGTGAAGACAACAACCATAGCTGGGATCAGGCCGGCTGGGCACACGATCAACGCAAAGCGTCCCGCAATGGATTTGCCCTGATGATGCTCAACGCGGGTGTGCCAATGTTTAATGGCGGTGACGAAGCGCTTCGCACTCAGTTTGGCAACAACAACGCCTATAACCTTGATTCAAGCGCCAACTGGATCAACTACACGCTCTCAACCGACCAGCAAAACTTCAAAGCGTTTGCCAAAGGCATGATTGCTTTCCGCAAAGCACATCCTGCCTTGCGACCAGCCAATTTCTATGCCGGCAACGATACCAACGGCAACGTGATGGAGCAACTGCGCTGGTTTAAGCCAGATGGTGGCGTAGCGGATGGGACCTATATGGACAATGCAAACAACCATGCGCTGGCCTATCGGGTTGACGGTACTGAATTTGGAGACTCGGCCTCGGCCATTTATGTTGCTTACAACGGCTGGTCCGGAGATGTGAACTTCACCCTGCCCTGGCCAGGTGCCGGCAAAAACTGGTATCGCGTAACAGATACTTCGGTGTGGGCTGAAGGTGCCACCCAGGTGCGCACTCCAGGTGTCGAAGATTTCATCGGCGGCGAATATTACCAGTATTCGTTGAAAGCACGTGGCATCCTGGTGTTGATTGCAAAGTAGTTCCTGACAAAATTCGTCCCTCATTTTTATCCAACCAGAGTCTGGGAGTTCAGGGTTCAAAACCATTCCTTGAGAATGGAATCCTGAAACCTTCCAGGCTTTTTTGCTTTCGTTGAAAAAGTTTCATCGTGTGGCTGAAGAAAAACAGAAAATACCTGAAAATAAAGCTTGCAAATTGAAAGGGGGGGGGCATAGTATGTGCGAGCAGTTTTTATTGGGCCACCTCTCAGGGTTTTTACCTGGGCAACCCTACTCGCTTTGCCAGTGGGTTATTCTTTAGTCATCTAAGGAATACTTTCTCAAGTCAGACGTCGCTTTCAGGTGAATACAGTTGAGAGTCCCGCCTTCAGGCGGTCGGTTTTTCTTTTGCCATTCTCGAAATTGTCGAAAATTGCTTGTCGTGCCCAGATGAAGATCGGGCGTGGATGAGTTTACTAACGTTGAAGTCTACTGGAAACAATAGTTTATAGGTCGAACACTCTTCTGGATCACCGTCGTTGCGAGTTGGAGAGACGCTCCGGCGTGGCTACCTCAAATCACATCCGGAGATCTTCCAAACCTGGCCGTGGCAGGAAATTGGAGACAACCCAATTGGCTCCATCCCATAAATGTCAGTACCACCCGCGTAAGCGGGTGGGTTACTCCTATAATGTCAGTACCACCCGCGTAAGCGGGTGGGTTATTCGGCAATCCATCACAACCAACCCATTCATCCGATTTGACCACTACTCGTCGCATCTTGTTTCTGGCATTTTTTCTGATCTCTGGGATCGCGCTGACTGTGTCACATCCAACCTCACCCGCTGACGCAGGCGGTACTGACACGATGTTGCGGGCATCATTGGCGACATTGACTGGATCTCCAAACCCACCCGCTGACGCAGGTGGGACTGACGACCGGGCGATTTCACGCCGAGCGCCGTCCATCAATGGCCGATTGAATGGCAGCCTCCAGCAACTGACACCAGAACAGGTGACCTTGAACGGTGGCGCAACAATTACTGAAAAACTCTTTGTGCCGGGAACTCCCACCGTGCGCCGCAATGGCAACCCGAATTTCGGTGGCGTGATTGAAGGCAGCGGAAGTGCTATTCCGACCAATTATCAGGTCACGCTCAATGGCAATGCCAGGCTGGGGAATCTGGTCAATCGAACGAATCCATTTGCATTGACGCCAGTTGCCGCGCCTCCGACACCGACTGGAACACGGGATGTCAGTCTCAACTCCCCCAACGATCAGATCGGAGACTTGGGGACGCTCCGCAATTTGACCTTGAATGGCAATGCCGGAACGCGCTCTGTACCGCCTGGAACCGATGGAAACTTTACCGTCAATGGGAGCAGTGTCTTGATTTTTGGCATCGCGAACGCGACGGAACCAGCGGTCTATGCGCTCCAAGGATTGACGCTCAATAGAGGCACCCAGCTTCAAATCGTCGGACCAGTCACGTTGACGCTCCGGCTGGGAATCTCACCGTCAACAGCCGATTGACCGTCAATGTCATCTGTGACCGTCTGACCGTCAACGGAGGGGGAGTCGTCTTCGACAAAAAAATAACAGGTTGTTGAAGAAAAAATGATTGATGGATTCATTGAGATGGAAGTAGGCTAATTAACACTTTTCCTAGCCTTTGGATGACGGGTTTCATCAGGGCAAGCATAGCAACTGGTCACTTTTGTTGTTGCTTTAAAGTGGACACTTTGCAGGAACAATCTTACCAAATTACTGACAATCAACTGCTGACAATTGACATTGTGGATATGAATTCTATGCGTCGCCTGTTTTTGGTTTCCTTGGTTTTGATTTCGGGATTGTTTTTTACCTTTTCGCTGGTCTCTATGTCTTCTCAGAAGAAGGTTCAGAGTATCGTCTTTAGACGAGAGGGTTTTTCTTGCGCCCCACCCGTCATTCTCACGCCTGAAGGCGTTACTCTGAACTCTTTTTTCCCATTCTTAAAGGCGAAGCAAGAGCCCAATGGAGGGCAAGCCGTTTCAAGACGCACCCCATCAATCAATGGCCGACTGGAAGGCAGCATCCAGCAGTTGACACCAGAGAACGTCACGTTAAACGGTGGCGCGACGATTACCGAAAAACTGTATGTGCCGGGAACACCCACCGTGCGTCGCAATGGCAACCCGAATTTCGGCGGTGTGATTGAAGGGAGCGGAAGCGCCATTCCAGCCAATTATCAGGTCACGCTCAATGGCAATGCCACGCTGGGGAATCTGGTCAATCGAACGAATCCATTTGCGTTGACACCAGTTCCGGCGCCTCCGACACCAACTGGAACACGAGATGTCAGTTTGAACAATCCCAATGACCAGATTGGAGACTTTGCGACGCTCCGCAATTTGACTTTGAACGGCAATGCCGGGACACGTTCTGTTCCACCTGGCACCTATGGCAATTTCACGGTCAACGGCAGCAGTGTCTTGATTTTTGGCATCGCGAACGCGACAGAACCTGCCATCTACAACCTGCAAGGATTGACCCTCAACGGAGGCACCCAGCTTCAAATTGTCGGACCAGTTACCTTGACGCTTCGGAATGGAACGAACATCAACGGCACGATTGGCAACGCCGCCAATCCACAGTGGCTCACGCTCAATGTCTCCAACGGAGGCGTCACCCTCAACGGAGGCAGCCAGATGTTCGGAAAGGTGAATGCTCCCGCCGGAAGCGTCACCGTCAACAGCCGTTTGACTGGCAACGTCATCTGTGACCGCCTGACTGTCAACGGAGGCGGAGTCGTCACCATCCTGGCGCAAGCTCCCCAGGACACCACCGCTCCGGTCATCACGCTTGCCGAACCTGCCGAAGGGTTGATCACCAAAACTTCTCCAATCACCGTTTCCGGGACAGTGACCGATACCAGTGCGGTGACGATGACGGTCAATAGCCAGCCGGTAACCCTTTCCGGAACACAATTTGCCGCCAGTGCCACACTCACCGAAGGCTCAAACACGATTACCGTTCTGGCGACAGACGCCTTTGGAAATGTCGGAACGGCAACCAGAAACGTCACGCTTGATACCACCGCTCCAGTTCTGACGGTTACTTCTCCGCAAGACGGAGCCGTCACGACTGAATCCCAACTCACCATCACTGGAACCGTGACTGATGCCACCACAACCACGGTCACCGTGAACAATGTCGCCGCCACCCGAAACGGGAATGAATTCTCAGCCGTTGTGTCTCTGGTCGAAGGTCAAAATACTTTCGCCATTCGAGCCCAAGACGCCGCCGGAAATCAAACTGAAATCACCCGAACCGTCACACTCCAGGTTCAACAGGACACCACGCCACCTGTCATCACTCTCACGGAACCCGCCGAAGGCTTGATCACCAATGTTTCACCTGTCACGATTTCTGGGACAGTGACCGACGCAAGTGCCGTAACGGTCACTGTCAATAACCAGCCTGCAACTCTATCTGGGACACAGTTTAGTGCCAGTGTCACTCTGGCTGAAGGCTCAAATACCATCACCGTTTCCGCCACGGATGCGTTTGGAAATGCCTCAAGTGCTCTACGGACGGTTGTTCTTGACACAACTGCGCCGGTCGTGACCATCACCTCTCCTGAAGATGGGGCAACCACGACCGAATCCCAAATTACTGTCACTGGAACGGTGACTGACGCCACAACAAGCACTGTTACCGTCAATGACATCGCCGCAACACCCTCTGGAAATGAGTTTTCCGCCGTTGTTCCACTCTTTGAAGGTCCAAACACCCTGCTTGTGCGAGCGACAGATGCGGCTGGAAATCAAATCGAGAGAACCCAAACCATAAACAGGCGAGTTTCAACCCTTGGCTTTCTGGTTCGTGGGCCGATAGATGGTACCATCACAAATTCCTCTCCTTTAACTGTACAAGGAATCATTTCAGGGGCAGGAGCACAGATCACTGCCAATGGGGTTTCTTTACATATAGATGCCACTGGTAGTTTCTCAGGTGAAATCCCTGTATCAGAAGGAATAAACACAATCTTGTTTGTGGCTACTGATGTTGCTGGAGGACGTTTGGAAGAAACCCGAACCGTAACTATTGATACACACCCACCAGTTATTTCAAACCTTTCTCCATTGAGTGGATCACTGGTAGTTCCTCCATTTACAACTGTTACTGGAATGGTGCAGGATGAAAGCCCAGTTGAAATTAAAGTTCGTGACAATGGGGTTAACCTACCTTCTTGTCCTGGTCCGACTCCTTGC
>JACQXX010000068.1 GCA_016208495.1 Acidobacteriota bacterium
ACTGGAGAGAACGAACCTGTTCCCGGTGGTAGCTCCCAAAACCTCGCAACCACCGGCTATCCGAACGGCAGCCCTCCGGGATGCTCAATCCAAATGCCTGATTCCCAAAAGAAAACGGGAAGTTGATTTTTTACAGTCCCTTAGCGTGTTTGGTGCGTGTTCGTGCCAGTTGGGATTCATAGAACCGCGCCAGGAATTCATAGAGCACCAGCTCTTGTGGACGCTGTGCCGAACGAAGCAGACGATTCACAAACATATGAACATAACTCCTGACCAGTCCGACAATTGGAATGGACAACCGCCCAGCCTGTTCCGCCTGTTTCAATTCAGCCATGAGAGGTTTCAACCCGCCTGACCAGTCACGCAAAATGGCGATTCCGTCACCCAGCGGACCTTCCAGACTTCGGGAAGTGAGCAAACTTTCCAGATTCCTTTTTTCCTGCTGATAGTTAGCCCCAAGTTGATGTTTGAGCCCGGTTGTATCGGCTTGAAACTCCTCGCCAAAGGCTTGTCGGCTTTGCTTCATCACCCATTCTTTTTGGTGGATATCCAGTCCAAAATCCGTCAAAAGCTGGTCAATGCCACATACTGTAAGCTTCCATCTGACGTCGGCGCCTTCATCTCCAGAGAGGAGTTCAAGGAGCTTTAACACGGCCTGGCTTTCGACACCAAAGATTTGCTCCGCCAGCACCATTCCTGTTGGCCCGCCATATCGGTCTACTTCCCGAACATAGGTATCCAACTGAATCCGCCAAATACGGCCATCCTCCACCAGTGGGTTGAGTGCTTGCTGCAGTCGAGGGAAGGCTTCGGTCAAAAGCTGATCTGGACGGCCATGGAATCGAAGGCGCAAATGCCAGTCCGGATCGCCGTACCGAATAAAAAACCACCGGTCAATCACACCCGACTGCGTCAACTGGCAAACCACGTCCCGAAGGACCTCATTCAAAATACGATCAGCCGTGGCCGTTCCAGTATAGAGTTTGAGATAGAGCCATTCCGACCCAGGCGGGAAACGATATTGAATATCCATCGGAAGCGTTTTCGGTGCAGGTCTTTTGGGGAGCGCTGCTTCTGGACGACGCACAAAAGGAATGATCAGTTCGTTGGTAAAAGCACCCTCTGGCCCCCTGACTGATTGATTTTCCGGACCAGCCAGCATCTCAATGATTCTTGCACTGGACCGCTTTTTCACCAGGTGGATAAACGTCTCAATGCTGAGGATATTTTCCAGGTCAATGGGGAGTTGATTATCTCCATCTTCCAGCAGAATCAGGCGTGGAACCTGGCGTTTGGCTCGCCATCGTTGCACGGCCAGAAAGAGCTGGCTGCCTTTGTGCGGTGTCAATTCCTTTAACTCTGCCTGAGTGACAAGCCATCGGGCCTTTGAAAGAACCAGTCGCCCGATTGAAACCCGTGGCAGGAATGAAGATTGCTCTAAAATGCCCCAATTCCATCCCAAATAGGGTGTGGTGCTCTGGGTTTGAAGTAAACAGAGAAACCGATAGACCCCCAGGCCCTGTGAAAAATTATGGGCACTGGTCAGTCGGGGGATTACTTCACGCCCAAGCTTTTTAGAGCGCAAAATGACCCGCCCGCCTCTCACGGTCACGACAAGGTCCGTTACTGGAATCTGGTCGTCAGTTGGAACACCGGATTGTCCGAGGTACGGGATTTCATACTGGCGCAAAACAGGACGCGAAAGAATATTGCCCAGTCGTCCTTCAGGCAGGTGCACAACTTCGGCCAACACTGCATCCGGTCGTAAAGCTTCTTCAGCTCGAAGGTGGTCTTCGACAAACTGGTGCAGCACCGGGTCGGCATGACAAAACCGGCCCAGCATCCTGGCACCGGACGGGCCATAAGCGCCGTTTAACACAAGCTGAAAATCTCCCTGCTCGACCGCTTCGCTTGAAGCTCCCATCAACGTCACCATGACCGCAAGTGCATCCGGGAGGTGAGCCGGAGTCCGGGACTTGAAGTGTTCAAGATCGCTGGGTTTGAGCACAATTTCTTGTTTCCCCTGTGCCAGTGACTGCTCCACCATTCGGAGCAAAAACCCGTGTCGGTTCCGCCATTGGACGGTTTCACTGTCAGCCATTGGAGAAAGGATCAAATTTTTGAGAAGTGGCGCCGCTTCGGCTTTCGGGTTGTGTGCGGTTTGAAAACTGATGCCCAGTTCTTCGTCCAGTATTTCGAGCAACGGGATTTCCTGTCCTTCTTCATATCGGGCAGTAAATGCAGTTCGAAATTGAGCCAGGGGATCCTGCGCTGGTGGTTCCGCCATTCGATGCAAAAGATCAATTGCGCTGGCCACTTCGTCCAACACATTTTGCCCCAACCTCAAGGTGGTTGAGGGCTTCACCATATCAACTTGAAACAGTCTCGGCAGATCAACTTTGGCCGGAAGCACTTTCAGTTCACTGGCAATCGCCTGGTATTGCTTCGAGTCAACGCCTAAACCATCAGCATCAATCTGGTTTAACTGGACCTGTACCCGCTCCAGACATTCGGCAATATAGTGGGTAACCGGGTGCTGACGAACCTGATCCATCAAGCTATACATTAACTCAGGTCCGGTGATGGTGGGGCTCAGTTGCGAAACAAGCAACTGATTTTGAATGAGTTGACGGATGTACTCCTGGGCTTCTTCAACCAGAATTTCCGAATCCAGATCAACAATGGTTTGAGCCAGAACGTCAATCGTGGCGCCTTCCCTGGCTTTGGTGAGAACCGCCTCCAGATAGTCTGAAGTCTCAACCGCAACCAGAAAATAAGAGCGCACCCTGTTTTCCAATCGGGTTTCGGCATATCGGATTCGTCCTGCCAGCGAGTAGAGACTTGAATTCGGGTAGTACCGAAGGCGGTCAGCCAGTGCCGGATCACGTTCGAGTTCCCCAACCAGGGTATACAAATAATCCATATCCAGTCGGGTGTGCCGGTGATAGGTCGCCTGGCTGTCCAGGTACAGATGGGTTTCCTCCCCGATGGTGCCCACCGAACACCCGGCAAACAACCCAAATGGCGTGGGGCGACAGGTCATGCGCGAAAAATATCGGACCAGGGCACGTTCGATGCCCTGTCCTTTTTCACTATCCGGCGACTGAAGCCAGCGTTCATATGCCTGATCCATATTTGGTGAGGCGACAAATAACGCGTCGCGAATTTCCGGTCGTGCATAGACTGACTGAATTTGCTCTCTGAGTGATCGGCGGTCAGTCAACAGTGCCTGCTCCAGTTGACTCAAGTCCTCAGTTGATGCCGAGGCCGTCACTTTCTGGCTCCAGGAGAGGAATTCATCAAATGGCAACAGTGGGGTTCTCATGGCAAAGAACCCGGAATGGGCATAAGAAATTTTTGGTGTGGGTGTTGTCATAATATCAGTTTGTAGTCAGTAGTCAGTAGTCAGTAGTCAGTAGTTCACTAAGTACAAGTCCCCATAAATAAAGGGTGGAAATTCGGTTACTCCGAATTGGTTTTCGCCCGGATGGGCGCCGGAGAATAGCCGGTGGCAAGTGTCGCTTTGGACACGCGGCCACCGGAAAGAGTCGCCATCAATGGGTCGCGCCCGGATGGGCGCTGGAAGCTGGTTCGGGTCTCGGTTCCCGTTGGATTTTAGGTTTCTCGCTCAGCAGTGTGGTCCAGCGCCCATCCGGGCGAAAACCAATTTTCTCCCAGCGGGCGGTTGAATTTCATCCCTCTTTTATGGGGAGTTGTACTAAGTTTATTTGATTGAACTATGAGCGCTTATGCGGCTTCCTGCTCCATTTGAGCAGCAATTAATTGACTATAAATTCCTTCCTGGGCAAGGAGCTGTTCGTGTGTCCCGTGTCCCACAATTCGGCCCTGGTCCATCACCACAATCAGGTCGGAATCCATAATGGTACTGAGTCGGTGGGCAATCACGATTCGAGTGCACTTGAGCGTAGCCAGATTCTGGTGGACCTGACTTTCGGTGATGGTGTCGAGTTCGCTGGTGGCTTCATCGAAAAAGAGAATTGCCGGACGATTGACCAGGGCCCGCGCGATGGCGATGCGTTGGCGCTGTCCACCGGAAAGGGATGTGCCTCCATCCATGAGCAAGGTTTCGTACCCCATCGGCATCGCCAGAATATCATCGTGAATACAGGCCAGTTTGGCAGCTTCCATAATGGCCGGGAGGGGGAGGGTCGGATTGGCAATACCGATATTGGATCGAATTGAATCTCCAAAGACATAGGGACGCTGGGTGATGATTCCCAGTTGATTGCGAACCGAATGCAGATCCAGTCCTGAAAGGTCAGCTCCATCAAACAGAATGTGGCCTGAGGTAGGTTGGTAGAGCCCAAGCATCAATTTGGCAAGGGTTGATTTCCCAGCTCCCGAACGTCCAACCAGAGCTACTTTCTGTCCAGCTTGAATGTTGAGTGAAACGCCATCAACCACCAGCGGCGAGAGTGACCCATAGCGAAAGGAAACATTTTCCAGCGTGATGCGCCCGTGCAAGGCCGGTGCTCGCACAACCTGACTGAAATCCTGCTCGGGAGAGGTCTTGAGAACATCTTCGATTCGTTCGATATAGCTTCCTAAAACCTGAAACTGCAAACAGGTGGAAATCAAGGTTGAGAGCGGCCCCAAAAATCCAATCGCCAGTGCGTTGAGTGACAACATCGTTCCCAATGTCATGTGCCCATTCAAAACCTGCCCGCCGCCGACCCACAGAATAATCATCGGAGACGCTGTCCGGAGCGTGTTCATCAATGAGTCAACGGTCGCGCTAAATCGTCCGCGTTCGAGGGACACGTTCATTTCATCAACAAATAAATTTGACCAGCGTTCAATCGCCCGGTTTTCAACACCACTTGATTTCAAAGTTTCAATACCAGCCAATATTTGGACCACATACCCCTGGGTTCGAGCCTGCATCTGCAAATGTTGGGTCATCAGTTCCTGAGTGCGGTGGCGGGAAAACCAAAAGACCCCGACCTGCACCAGCCCCAGAGCCAGAACCAGCGCCCCCAGGGTTTGATCCGCAGTGAGCAGGATAATCAGGTACAGACTGACCAGGGCGCCATCCAGGGCGCCAGAAAGGGCTCCTGACGTCAGGATTTCGCGAATTGTGGCATTGCTGTTGAGCCGCATCATCAAATCGCCGGCTGATCGGATTTGAAAGTAGGCAAAGGGCAATCGAACCAGATGGTCAAGAAATCCAACTGTCATTTGGGTATCCAGGACCGTTCGCAGGTTCAGGAGCAAATGAGCCCGGATCAAGGACGATAAAAACGAAAAGAGAATCACCCCGCCCAATCCGATTCCGAGCACTTCGAGGAGATACCCATCACCTCGTGGGATGACCCGATCCACCAGAATCCCGGTGATGAAGGGTACCGCCAGGGCAAAAAATTGGATTAAGAGTGAAGTCACCAGCAACCTCGAAATCAGCCCGGAATGTCCCAAAACCCGGCGCACATATCCCCAAAAAACATTTGACTCCTTTTGCGAGGTCTGGAACTCATCACATGGTTCAAACTCAAGCACCACGCCGGTAAAAGATTTGTTAAATTGTTCCAGTGGTATCCGGCGTCTCCCCGAAGCTGGGTCAATAATATCAACTCCGGTTGTGCGCAATTTTTCAAAGACGACAAAGTGACTGAATTCCCAATGCAGGATCGAGGCAGGTTTTAAGTAGTCAAGATCTTCCACCTCAACTTTGACACCTCGACCACGCAACCCATACCAGCTCCCAGCTTCAATAATTGCCTGAGCATTGAGCCCATCCCGGTCAACCCCGGTGGCTTCCCGAATCTCATCAACCGATATCTGTTTGCCATGATAGCCAAGTACCATGGCCAGACAGGCCGCTCCACATTCAATACCCGTCAATTGCTGGATATAGGGAATGTGTTGTGGCTGAAACATTTGGCCAAGTTTGAGCAGGGCCGGGTATTGTGCTTTGAGTGAATCAACGGACTGAGGTTTATTCATGTGAGTTGTCAAAGAGGTTTTTGAGCCACGGGGCCAGGGTAAAGATGATCCGCTCCGTCCGAACCGGAACTTCCACCACGCCCTGCATGCCGTCATAGTAATCATAGATTTTCCCATCGGTGGTAAAAGTCGCTGAGGGAATCTGCCCACGAACCAGAATGACTGGTCCCTTCATTTCCAGGGTGTCGGCGATTTCCTGGCCCAGATAGCGCTTCATTTCATTGGGGCCGATGACTTCATCGCTGATGGATTCAATGGTGAGGTACTGATAGGCGTATTTGTAGCCGCTCGGTTCAAGCCGAAGGCTCGTGCCAGTTTTGAGCAGCGGGCGGAAATGGCCGGGTAAAATGGCAATCACCGACAGGCCCGGTTTTTCATCCGAAAGGGTCAAGAGTGATTCACCGGGTGACAGATGCTGGTTTGGGCGGACCCGAATATCGCGAATCACACCCGACCGTGGGGCTTTGACCAGCCGCGCTTCCAACTGACTTTCAATTGATTCCTTTTGAGCCCGAAGTGCGGTTAATTCCTGCTGAAGCGCTGGATTATTCGGTTCGCTCAGGCTTTTGGCCAACTGGACCTGGTATGTTTTTTGAACCTGCTCAAGGGCTGCTGCCTCCTGGTCGTCATAAAACCGCACCAAAACCTGATGGGCTTCCACTTTCTGGCCAGGTTGAACCTGAATGGATTTCACCATGCCGGCTGAAAGTGCGGTCAGATCCGTCCGGTTGTTGACCCGAACAATCGCTGGGCCCGTTGCATATTCATTGATTCGACCAACCGAGAGATATCCCACCCCGGTCAGAAATACCGTTACCAGCAACCAGTACACCCAGCCTACCCAGGCGGGTGACAATCGGAGAAGACTGCCCGTGTCCTTCATGCCTGCCGCATGGGCTTCAAGTGCCTGCTTCCGAAAGATCTCTTCAGATGGTGAGGTGGCATTTGACCGCCGGCGGGCTGAAAACGCCTCAAAGCGATTCTGGAGCATGAGTTGGGTACACATCGGCGCCAACTGGCTTGCCAAAAGATTCAGGATTTGAAACTGGTCATCCGTAAAGGCTGGTCGGTTTTCATCTCGAATCGCCACCAGTACGGCCAGAACTTCCCCTTGAGCATCTTTTACCGGTTCAGCTAAAAACGATTCCGTTCCTTTGCCCTGTGGATCATCCAGTTTGGGGTAATAGCGGGCATCACTCCGAACATCTTGTGTCAGGTGGATGGCTAACCCGGTTCCAGCAACATACCCAATCAACCCGATACTGGAGTCCCAATTTTGGGCATCACCTTCTCGCTGACCTGGAGCAGAGAGTTTTCGCTCTACGGCCTGATACATCCAGCACGCCGCCCGGTTGGCCTCAAGGAGTTCTTCAATCGCCTGAGTCGCCACCTGGCACAAATCTTCGGCACGGGTTTGCCGCATCAACCGCTGAACATGTGGTGCAATGTTCTGCATCTTGACTGCCCGCCGAACGAGGTCCAGTTCAAGCTGAAAATCAGACAGCACTGTTTTCCAATAAAACTTCACCGCACTGGCGACAATAGTCAAAAAGGTATCTGGCGCACCTGTATTCCTGAGGGTATAAAAGATTTTTCCCAGCTTTGCTTCAGCCATACCTTCTGAGGTGGAGTCATCCACAAGCAGAAGTTTGACCTCTCGATTGACCGGTGAATTGGCGCCATTCCAATGGGCAATACCGGAGTTGGAATGTTCCAGGCTGGCCTGATCAACAATGACAAGTGTAACTTCGTTGTTTTGGAGGATTTCTCCTGCCTCCTGAAGTGTTTGAATTGTTATCGGGAAATACTGATCCTTGAGGAGATTTCGAATCCAGGCCACCGTATCCAGATTCTCACTGACAACCAGAACTTTCGGCGGGTAGCACACCAAAAGCGGCTCAAGGTTTGACTCCTGTGATTCGTGATTGAGAAATTGAATTCCGGCCAGATGATAGTGAGGAACATCTGGTGAATAAATCCATCGAACAACGGCATTCAGACAAATTTGATTGGCAGCGAAGGAGCAATGATAGGTAACGGTCAGATTTTGGAGAGGAGTAATCTGAAGTTCGTCCTCAACGGGGATGGCGAGCACCATCCCTGCCCGGCTGATATTCCAAATCAAACCGGTGAAGGACTGTCCTTCTGAATCAATTTCAATCTGACACCTTAAAAGGCTTGAAATTTCAGGCCGCGCAATCATTTGTTTTTACTTTCAGATCAATATCGTGGGAGCGGCAGATTGACGCCGCTTTCACTCTCACCGATTTACGATTGAATCTCTGTTATACCAGTTTGTAGTCAGTAGTCAGTAGTCAGTAGTTCACTAAGTCTATTTGATTGAATTACTTGACTATTTTCTAATGCAAGGATTCCATTCCAAAATGGTATTACTTCAACCGTATAGAACCTCGTGGGGGAACAGACGCCAGCAGCAGGCGATCCCAGTCAGGTGTGACCGACGTTGTGGCCGCCAGCAAGGCCAGGCCAATTCCACTTGCTCCAGTCAGAAAATTTGGATCGGGGATCAACCCGAACTCACCATTTTCGGCTGGTAAGTATGAAAAGAACCCGCCAATTCCTTCTCCAGGCTGCCGCAGATGCAAGGTATGTTTAAACCACTGGCAGGCAGCCTGTTTTAGCCGGGTATTTCCCGTGGCCTGGTACATTCGATTCAACAAATGTGCCAGTCCAGCCGCACCATGGCAAAGGCCGGCATCTATAACGCCTGACTGGTCATAGGTCCGATTGGCGGCCTGTAAAGCAATTTCAATGGCCTGGTGCTCCCAGACAGATTCATCAACACTTCGAGCCGCCAGAAGCAAGGCGGTTGCAATTCCTAAATCGCCATAACACCAGGCAGTTCGGACCGGAGCTGCGGGTTCACCCGGTATCATCCACCCTGGAAAAATGGATTTTGATTGATCAGCCAGTTTCTGAGCCAGCATCCACTCCACGGCACCATCGAGTAATCGCTTTGCTCTTTTGACCTGATTTCCGGACTGACAGATTTGTCCAAGCAATCCGATTACACCAGGGACACCATGCGCAACTCCCAGATTGTAATAGCCTTGTGGATAGAGTTTCTGCTGGTTGGCGGTAAGCATTGTGGGTGTTGTAAACCAGGTAATTCCCTGGGGTGAAACCTGGGCCAGTCGTTCTAAATGACCCAGGATCAAATCGAGGCACTCCAGAGCAACCGGGCGTGATCCCCGCTCAAGGACATAGACGCCCAGGCCAACCAGCCCGCCAATCAAATCATAGGTCTTGTGCCAGTCGGGTTGGCTGAGATATTCAAGCAGTACCTGGTCAATTTCTTCATTGAGATCGGCGTCATTTTCAAGGCCAATTCCAAGATTCTGAATATGTTCCGCAACCCAGGCAACTTCGGTGAAACCACCATACAGTTGTTCGGTAAGTGTTTGAGTCGCTAAAATATCAATAGATTGGTCCAGCCAGTCCAACGCCAGTGATTGATTGGTCTGACTCGGAAATGATTTCGTCAAATACGCCAGAAAGAGTGCACTGCCCGCCTTGCGTGAAAAAGAACTTCCCTGAGACGGGGCAATCTGCGGGGCGGTCAGGTCAGCCACAATGGATTGGATGGCGTCCTGTGCCTGGGCATTGAGTTCCCCGTCGAGTATTGGCAGCCAGGTTTGGGTTAAGGTTTCCATAAGTAAAAAAGAATCAAGATTGTAATAAATCGGCGATTTCATGAGGCTGGCGGTAACAAAAATGTGCCACCAATTGGGTGGGCGGCTACCCTGCCAGTTCGCAGCTCAGGCTTGGAACGCACTTCGGCTTAACCAGAAACACGTATGACGGGTTCCCACCCACCCTGTTGTCATTAATTTTGCTTTTCCCTGGGTCCGGTTTTAGAAGGTTCCGGGGAAGCAATTTTCAGTGCAGAGAATAAGTGTATTGCACTCACCACAATAGCTAGGACAAGTCTCCGTTTCATGCGGAACACAAGTCTGACGAGGCGTGGTTCCACCACCCGCAACCTGCTTTAATTCAGAGCTTTGAAGTACTTTGATGGTTTCTTTTTTCAGGTGCAGCTTTTTGACGGTGTTGCGGGACTGGTTATTGGTATCGTTCGAATGCATGACAAGAAAACTCCTTCATAATGGTTAGATTGATGTGAAAATGACGTGAAAATAAACTAAGAGTGTTTTTTCATCGCCTGGCTGAGCGTAAGAGCTTTGACCGGGTCTAAGCCCTGTCTTTTCTCTGCTCGCCACTCAGTGACATCATTTCCGGATCCATTACAGGAAATTTTTAATAAATTCTCTTGCCTTGAAATGAGTGTGGCGGCGGGAATCGAACCCGCATCTCCAGCTTGGTGAACTGGTGCTCTACCTGTTGAGCGACGCCACTGGCGGCGGACCGAGTCGAACGGCCTCTCCCGGTATAGCACACCGGCCTCTTCCGTAGAGGTACACCACCATAATCTTTGATTTGTTTGCAGGGTGGCGGCGGGAATCGAACCCGCATCACCAGCTTGATGAGCTGGTGCTCTACCTGTTGAGCTACGCCACTGGCAGTGGGCCGAGTCGAACGGCCTCCTCCAGTTTTGGAGACTGGCCTCTTCCGAAGAGTTACACCACCAATCGCAAAATAAACGCTCAAATGTGTTTTCACAAGCCTTTTGATTTAAGGGAGTCGGATGGAAATATCATACCACCAGGGCTCAGGGCTTGGGGCTGAGGGCTGAAGACTTCGGGCTGAAAAATTGGTTTTATTTCATCCCTCATCCTTCATCCCTCATCCCTTCAATTGCCCCGAGCTTGCGAGTCTTCAGCCCCGCCTCATCACCACGGATGTTCTTTATAATCTTTGAGGAATTTGCCTTTGATTTTTTCTCCGGTGAGTTCAAAGGTATAAATTGGATCACAAATCCGGGCGGCGGCATCAACCCCATCAAGCGACGGCCCCAGGTCGCGCTCCTGCATCTCCATCGCACGTTGGAGCGGCTGCTGGAAGCTTACCCAACCGGGATCAACGGCATTCATCAAAATATCGCGACTGGCATATTCTTTCGCACAGGTTTTGGTAAACATATTGAGCGCCGCTTTGGCCATATTAGTGTGCGGGTGCTGGGCGCGTTTTTTTGGATGGCTGAAATTGCCTTCAACCGAAGTGACGTTGACGATGTATCTGGCTTTGGCCGGGCTGGCTTTGAGGAGCGGCTTTAACCGGCTGCACAGCAGAAACGGCGCCATGGCGTTGATTAAGAAAACTTCGACCAGTTCGACTACCGACACTTGATGATCCAGCAATTGCCAGCTATTGCGGCTTCTGAGATCCAATCCCTGTTCTGGGAATTCTGATTTATCCAGGAGTTCAGGAATTTTGGTTTCACTGTCCATTTTTTCATACAACTGGAGAATGGATACCAACCCTGAATTTGCACTCACCAGCGGGCCAAACATTGAATTGGGAACTGAGGTCATTCCGGTGGGGTGCTCTATCTGATAGACCAGATGGTTTGGGTGACCAGTCATTTTTTCCACTGTGAGCACCTTTTGGATTTCGGGTGGCAGGTCTGAATTTGGAAGGCACTCAAGTTTGAGTAGCGGGCGATACTGTTCGGGGTCCCGGCGAACGGTTTGAGCCGCGTTGTTTATGAGAATGTCCAGGTGCGGTGTGGCTTCAAACAGTTTGAGCAGAAGCCATTCGAGACTGCTCAACACCCGAAAATCAGCTCGCAGGATTCGCAACCGGGGAGACCATTCCTGAAAATCCGGCTCCAGGGCAAATTGCTGGGCGGCATTCCGGGTAAACCGGGTTGTTCCGTAAACGGTGGCGCCGTCACGGAGCAGTTTCAACGCCACCTGACGGCCAATTCCCACCCGCACACCGGTTACGAGTGCAATCCGACCCTGTAAATCAGCCCGCTGGTTACGTTTGGAAAGATTGAATTCGCCGCAAGCCGGGCACATCCGCCGGTAAAAATGGTGGATTCCAGCTAATGGGTTTCGGCAAATATAACAACCTGGAAGCTTTGGAGTTTTGTTATTTTCAGTTGGTTGATGATCTTTCAATGAAAAGACTCCTTGAATTCTGAATGACATCGAACTCATTTTCCCAACTCTCATCTTGACCGGGCAAGCCTTAAAACCGGCATCTGGTTTATGAAAAGAAGAAAGCCAGCCGACAATCTGTAAAAATTGCCGGCTGGCTTTTCGTTTCTCATCATTCGTCTTACAACTCACCTGCTCAGGCAGTGGTTCTGACTACTCGCTATTCGCTACTTCGCTGATTTCTAATTGCTCACCGATGGCGTGTCTTCGGTGTCAATCCCTGGAATGAGGTTTTCAACTCCCCAGTTGGTGCCATCAAAGCGGCGGATATACGCCCGATAACTGCTGTCGCCCTTGTAGGTGATATACAAATCTTTCCCCAGCCGGAACAGGCACGGGCCATCTGATGAATTCCCATCTGAAATGACCGCTTCTGATGTCCACTGGCTGCCATCGAGCCGTTTCCAATAGAGCCGCGAAGAAGAATCGCCTTTGTAGGCCAGAAAGACCTTGCGTTTATAGCACCCAAGTGTCGGTGAGCTATTGGTTCGGGCTTCTGGAACTTCGGTCTCTTCTGTCCAGTTTGTGCCGTTAAAGCTGCGGAAGAAGATGCGCCCCGAGGAAACGCCCCGATGCGCCAGATACAGGATGTTGTTGCAGACAGTGACCGATGGAGCCGCAAGCGAACCAGCGTCTGGAACCCGGTTTTCACTTGACCAGTTGGTGCCGTCAAACGTCCGGTAATAAACGTTGGTGCTGGACTGGCCTTTGTAGAAGATCATGAGTGTTTTTCGAAAAACCACCAGGGCGGGTGAATCACTGGTGGCGGCATCCGAAATACCCACCTCGGGATACCAGAATACGCCTTCTTTGTAGCGGAAGAAAACTTGATCGGAGTTAGTGCCTTTATAGGCCAGATAGAGTCGGTCACCCAGCGGCGCGACGTCAGGTGCCACATCGGTCAGGGCATCGGCCACCGGTTCGCTGGCGGACCAGAACGAGCCATCCCAGGTGGCGACTTGAACTCGCCGCTCAACCACCGGTTTATAAGCCAGATAGACACGGTTGACTTTGGATAGTGCGGTATCGTCAGGGCCTGGTTCATGCTCCGTTTGGGCCAGGGCCGGTGTAGGAACCGCCATCAATCCAACAATCAAAGCGGTCGCCAGAAGGTGAAGTTTTTGTTTTGAGGAAAAGGGGTTGAAAAGGGCCGAAAAAAAGGCGGCAAGGTGAATCATAGGTCAAACTCCAACGTGTTTTGATTGTGGCGGAAGGGAAAATCAGACCAACTGGATAGGTTTCAGATCCTAACGCCTGAGTTGCACAGGAAAGTTTTCCAGGATCCCGGCTGCAAAATAGGGGCATTTTGTCACCCTGTCACCCTGTCACCTTGTCACCCTGTCACCTTGTCACTTTCGCGTCCCTGGTTTGAAACAAAAGCATCCCACAACCGAACATTTCGTTACTGGCATTTTTTGACAAGCATCCCACCAGGCCGAGACTGTACTGGTTTATTGCGATCAGGCACAGGTGTTGCACAATACTCACGGCTTCCAAAACCACCTCACTCCTCAATCACAATCCCAATCTTTTTTGGAGATCCCGCCATGCACACCCTTTGGAGAGATATTCGCTACGGATTTCGCACGCTTCTCGCCCGACCTGGTTTTTTTCTGGCCGCCATTGTCACCATTGGCCTTGGAATTGGGGCCAACACGGCGGTTTTTAGTGTCATCAACGCTGTTTTGCTGCGCTCTTTACCCTACCCTGAGCCGGAACGACTGGTCATTTTGACTGAATCAACCGGGGCGGATGCCAAACCCGTGGCTTTTCCAAATTTTCTGGATTGGCGGAAGCAATCACAATCCTTCGAACAACTAACGGCTTATTCCGCGACCGACTTCACACTTTCAGGCATTGAACAGGCCGAACGGATTGATGGTGAACTGGTTTCAGATGGGTATTTTGATTTGCTGGGGATGAAAGCCGGGATCGGTCGAACTTTTTCACCCGAGGAAACCACTGTTCGAGGTACGCATTCGGTGGTGTTGATCAGCTACCAGAGCTGGAAGAACCGGTTTGGCGGCGATGTGTCCGTGCTTGGAAAAGTCATCAAGCTCAACGAAGTCCCCCTGACCATCATTGGCGTGATGCCCGAAAGTTTTAAAGGTTTTTCAGGTGCGGCTCAGGTCTGGGTGCCGATGATGATGCGGGATGCACTCTGGCCACAGGTTGCCAAATATGACTTTCTCGGCAATCGCGACATCCACTGGCATCGTGTGATTGGGCGATTAAAGCCTGCCGTGACAGTTGAGCAGGCTCACGGCGAAATGGAGCGAATTGGTGTTGGTCTGGCTCAAGCCTATCCAAAAGAAAATGCCAATCGCGGGATTTTTGTTTTTTCAGCCAAGGAACGGCTGATCGGCAATATCAGGCCAACCTTGTGGATGCTCTTCGGAGCGGTTGGATTCATCCTCTTGATTGCCTGTTCCAATGTCAGCAATTTGCTGCTGGCCCGGGCGGTGTCTCAAACCCAGGAAACAGCAATTCGAATGGCGCTGGGTGCCGCCCGAAGCCGGATTCTTCGGCAAATCCTGACTGAAAGCCTGATGTTATCGCTGGTCGGAGGCAGTTTAGGCGCCGTGATCGCCTATAGCGGCATTGATCTCCTGATCAAATATTTGCCGATTGAATTGCCGAAGTTCGCGGCGGTGCGGGTAGACTGGCAGGTGTTAGGCTTTACTCTGTTTGTTTCAACCGGCATCGGGCTGACCGTTGGTTTGTTTTCGTCACTGGCCCAGTCAAATCTCAACCTGACACAAGCCTTGAAAGAGAACCTCCGTGGGACCGGAACCGGCTCTCACCGACACCGGGTACGAAACATTCTGATTGTGGGTGAAATCGCGCTGGCGCTCATGCTCACGATTGGCGCTGGATTGTTGTTGAAAAGCTTTCAACAGTTGCAATCCACCAAACTCGGATTCAACCCCGATAACCTGGCGTTACTCAGGTTTGATGTGCCAGCCGAGGCTTACAAGGGAGATTCACGGCCCCTAGTCGGTCAGCGATTATTGGAGGCAATCAACCAGGTGCCGGGCCTGGAGTCAACCGCGATTACCTTCACGGATTTGTTTTTGTGGAATGGGATCAATCGGGGGTTTACCATTGAAGGAAAACCGGCGGTGCTTCCAAGTGAAGCCGACACCGTTTATTTTCATGACATTAGCCCAAACTTTTTCAACACCCTGCAAGTTCCATTTGTCGCTGGCCGGGATTTCACCCTGCAGGACAATCAACAGCAGCCGCTGGTGGCCATCGTGAGTGAATCATTTGCCCGGAGGTATTGGCCGGCGGGTGATGCGCTGGGGAAACGCGTGAAGTACGGTCCGGCTGATTCGAAACAAGCCTGGATTTCAATTGTGGGGATCGTTAAAGATGCCAAATATCAAGACCTTCGTGAAAATCCAGCCGAAAGTCCGGTGGTCTACGTCCCGTTATTGCAAAGCGAAGTTGTGGTCAGTCTCAATCTTGTCGCCCGAACTAAAGGTGACCCGGCGGGCGTGATGGCGGGCCTCAAGGAAGCCATTCGTCAATTTGATCCAAATTTGCCGGTGTACAATTTCACGACGGTTGAAGCCCGAATTTCCGATCAGGCTGGTGAAACCCGAGCCTACGCCTTTTTGATGAGCGCCTTTGCTGTGGTAGGCGTGGCACTGGCATTGATTGGAATTTATGGACTCGTCGCCTACGCCGTCACCCAACGGCAATATGAAATCGGGATTCGGATGGCCCTTGGGGCACAACGCAGTTCAGTGCTAAACCTCATTTTGACCAGCGGATTGCGATTATCGGTTATTGGGATTGCCATTGGAGTGGTGGGCGCCGTCCTGCTGTCTCGATTTCTCGCTACCTTGTTATTTGAGGTCAGTCCAACCGATGTGGGGACTTACGTGTTGCTCTCGGGTGGATTGATTGTGTGTACGGCCCTGGCCTGTTTGGTCCCAGCCTTGCGCGCCACCCGGATTGACCCGCTGCGTGCCCTCCGGTGTGAGTGAAGATTGAGGGGTTCGGGGTTCGGGGTTCGGGGTTCGGGGTTCGGGGTTCGGGGTTTCGAAAGGGATCTGGTTCAAAGCAACGGCGACTCTACACGATCTCGGTCCCTTTCGTCCTTTTCGTCCTTTTTGTCCTTTTGTCTTTTACCCTAAACCCTAAATCCCATTCGCGCCCGGATATTGGCGTGCAAATCAAAAAGTCCCCTGAATTTGGTTTACCTTGTGTTTTGAGTTTGTTTTCCATATTTTACGAATGCCTTTCCGTTTTCTCTGCCGTTTCCGAATCCTTTCGTCTCTATAAGCTCACACCATAACTCAAAACCCTGAGGTGAAATCCAGCATGTCAGCTTCAACAGATCATTACAAAATAGTCATTGTCGGTGGCGGTAGCGCCGGCCTGACCGTGGCTTCCCGTCTATCAAAAAGTATTGCGGGTCACACCGATCATCCCCAAATGGCTATCATCGAACCTTCAACCAAACATTATTACCAGCCACTCTGGACACTGGTTGGAGCGGGCGTTTTTCCAAAGGAAGTCACCGAACGCGAGGAGGCCGATTTCATTCCGCCAGGGACAAAATGGATTCATGACGGGGTGGCGTCCTTTTATCCTGAAGAAAATTATGTTGTGACCCAGAATGGAAAGCAGGTTGGATATGACTATTTGATCGTCGCTCCAGGTATCCAGCTTGATTGGGAGAAGGTAAAAGGCTTGAAAGAAGCTGTCGGCAAAAATGGAGTGTGCAGCAACTACTCTTACGGAACGGTTAATACGACCTGGGAAAACATCAAAGCGTTCCCAGGAGGCACGGCGATCTTTACCCAACCGCCACCGCCGTTTAAGTGTGGTGGCGCCCCGCAAAAAATTATGTACCTGGCCGATGATTATTTTCGTCAGTCGGGCGTCCGGGACAAAACAAAGATTATTTATGCCTCAGCCGCAGCAACCAGTTTTCAGGTGAAAAAGTATGCTGATTCAATGGATCGAGTCATTGCCCGCAAAGGCATTGAGACCAAATATCGTCATAATCTGATCGAGATTCGATCTGAGAAAAAAGAAGCGATCTTTCAGCATCTCGATACTCAAGAAATCGTCACGATGCACTATGACATGATCCACGCGACCCCGCCGCAATCAGCTCCGGATTTCATCAAGCGCAGTTCGCTGGCCAACGAAGCCGGCTGGGTAGATGTCAACAAAGAAACCTTGCAGCACGTGCGCTATCCCAACATTTTCAGTTTGGGTGATGCCAGCAGCCTGCCGACTTCAAAAACCGGGGCGGCCATTCGGAAACAATCTCCGGTTCTGGTGCGCAATCTGATAGCGATGATGCGTGGAAAGCCACTGCCTGCCCGGTACACGGGCTATACCTCCTGCCCACTTGTGACAGGCTATGGCAAGCTGGTGATGGCTGAGTTTGATTATGATCTGAACCCTCAGGAGAGCTTCCCCATTGATCAATCCAAAGAACGCCTCAGTATGTATCTCGTCAAAAAGTATGTGTTACCCGAACTCTACTGGCACGGGATGCTCAAAGGGCGGGCGTAATGAAAGTGGGCTGAAGCATTTGGATTGATTCAATTCTTCAGGCTTCATTCTTCGGGCTTGAATCAATCGAAGTGACAATCTCAGTCAGGCTTTTCAGAAAATCCCGGCGGATGGCTTCGGCAAAAGGATTCTCACGTTGGATGGTTTGAAAAAGCGCCTCGGAATCATTGCCAAGCAATTTTTCGATGTCCAGCAAATGGCGATAGGCAACCGTTTCAAGTTCGAGCTCAGGGATTTTGAGTGCGTGCATGGTTTTCCCAACCAGGTGGGTCAATGCCTGCACATACGCCATTGCCTGGTCATGCGCTTCGGGGCTTGTTTCAATCACTTGCAAGCCAAGCTGAGTCGAAAGGAACTCAGTAAAACAGGTAAATCGAGAGCTGCGCACCGGACAGCAGGCAATCTGCAATCCCTGAATTCCATGTTTTCCACTTTCAGGACCAAAGAGCGGGTGGGTGGCAATAATTTCAACCTCTGGGGGAAGATAGGACCTCATCAACTCAACTGGTTTGACTTTGACGGATGACACATCAAAGACCAGTGTCCCCGGAATAAAATGCGACCTGATCTCGTTGAGAACTCCCTCAAGAAACTGGACTGGTACGGCCAGACATACCAGCTCCTGAGCCAGGGCTTCCTCACGGGTTCCCCATCGAATACCCAATGAATGAGCCACCTGGGTCTGATCGGCTATGTCCCAAACTGAAATTGAAAAATATGGAGACAAGGTCCTGGCCATAAATTGACCAAAACTGCCAAAGCCAAGAATCCCAAGTGTGGTTGGGTGAGGTGAATGATCAGGATGATTGTTCATTGAAAAATCCCAGGATGTGGATTGAAGTCAGTCGTCAGTCGTCAGTCGTCAGTCGTCGAGTGTTGGGATTTTGAATTGCCTGTCAAGTGTGTTTGGTTCTATGTGTGTTATGCCACTTTGGAATGAAAGACTCGTGTTAGAAAACAGCCAACTAATTCAGCTAAATGAACTTAGCGAACTACTGACTACAAATTTTCAAGTTCAAGCCGGGTGGTTGGGCAAGTCACCTCCAACCACTCTCCCGGTGCCAAGGTTCCAAGCGACCAGGGGCCGATTTGGCTCCGGATCAACCGCAAGGTTGGCAACCCGACCGCCGCTGTCATTCGCCGCACCTGCCGGTTGCGACCTTCGCAAATGGTCAGTTTGAGCCACGAGGTTGGAATGTTTTTTCGCTCCCGGATGGGCGGCACGCGTGGCCACACCTCCGGGGGAGAAATCGCTTCAACCTGCGCCGGTCGCGTCATCCCATCCTTTAACCAAACGCCTGACCGTAGCTTTTCAATCTGCTCATTCGTCGGAAGTCCTTCCACCTGAACCAGATATGTTTTGGCCAGTTTATTTCTGGGATGTGCAATCAGGTGCTGGAGCTTCCCCAAACTGGTCAGGATCAACAGACCTTCGCTGTCATAATCCAGCCGCCCCGCTGGATAAATGTCGGGAATGGACAGGTAACGAGCCAGGGTCGTCTTCCCTGTATCATTTGAGAACTGGCTCAGGACCTGAAATGGTTTGTTGAGCAAAATCAATCGGGCTGAGGCGGGTCCACCCTTTTGAGGATTGGATCGAACTTGAGCCTGGGGAACTTTCATCCTGGATGAAACGGGTTTGCGAGCGTGCATGATGACAATTACGAACGGTGGAGGCATTTGAAATCAGTCAGGATTTGACTGTTCGCTTACCGTACCGATGAACAAACCTGGTTGGCAAGGCAAAAAAAGAGCGCCGGTGGAAAACCACCTGCGCTTGAGAGAGTCAACAATTGAGGAGACGGAAAGAAACAGTGCAATACGAGAATTCAAATACAGTGCAAAAAACGCGGCCCTTTCGGGAAATAAAAAATTCACTTCAAAAAGAATGTTTCGACTGGCTTATACGGGAAGTAAGGTACAGCCACCTGATCAACCGTGTAAGCCAGCGAAAAGAGCCCAGATCAAAAAACCGATTCAGGGAAGGCAATTCAAAAATCTAAGCGTTGATGATCTCATCTTGGGCAAACCTCGTGCCAGAAATTTCATACCAGAAATACTTTTCTT
This sequence comes from Acidobacteriota bacterium, assembly GCA_016208495.1. Classification (NCBI taxonomy): domain Bacteria; kingdom Pseudomonadati; phylum Acidobacteriota; species Acidobacteriota bacterium. The sequence continues at coordinate 19,656 of JACQXX010000068.1, forward strand.
TCTAACACCAATAAATCGTTTATTTATTAAAGGTTACACTTTCTTCAAAGAACCTGCTGGAAGAGATACATCGCTGTTTTTTAACTTTTAGGTTAAAGTTATTCACCTTTTGGTTAAAATGTGGGTTTCGCTCGCGGGTCAAATTGAAGCCCAATTGTAATTTAACCTGGGACGTTAAAATTTAATTTAAAGTCAGTTTATCTACCTTCAGTCTCCGCTGGATACCCCGGCCTGCTGTCGAATAGCGAGCCCGCGATCCCAGTGAGTACCCAAACCTACCTATGCCCCCAAAAGTCGTAGTCATTGCCGGTCCCTTGCGTGGTGCCACCTATGAATTGAGTACACCGGAACTCCTGATTGGTCGGAGTTCAGCCTGTGGGATTGCGGTTTCAGATCCTCTGCTTTCGCGCCATCATGCCTGTCTGGCAAACAAAGAAGGCCAGATTTGGCTCATTGATCTCAACAGTCGGAACGGCGTTTTTGTCAACGGACTGCCGGTTCAAAAAAGATTGTTGAAAAATGGTGATCACGTCGTGATGGGCGGCTCATTTATGGTCTACTTAAATGAGGATGAATCATCTGACCCGGATGAAAAAAGTGGAGAGGCATCCCTCACCGCGACGCAAAGCCGGACTCGAACTGAAACCAAAGAGGACCTCTTTCCACAGATTGTGGCAACCGCCCTGGAATTAGTGCCAGCCGACCGCGCCGCCTTGTTTTTGGCCAACGAAGACCGTGGATTTTTACAATTTGCCTGTTCCTGGGATCGAAGACAGAGTTCACCCACGCCGTTTGAAGTTGATCCAAAAATTATTCACCAGGCATTTAGCCAGGCCAAACCGGTGGTTCACAATCAACTGGCCAGCTCGGGAATCATGCTTGGAAACGGGCAGATTCTAAACGCTCAACTCTGTGTGCCGCTCATTTCGCCAAAACCAATCGGAGTTTTATACCTCGATACCACCGATGAGCTGATTTCTTATTCACCACGCGACATCAAGCATGCCATGACCGTTACCGATCTGGCGGCGGTTGCCATCAAGCGACTCTGGAAATTCCGCCAGATGGTGGATGACCAGCGTAAGCTTCAAGCCGAACTGGACTCTCCGCGGGGAATGGTTGGTGAAAGCCAGGCCATGCAACACGTGTATCAGTTTGTCAACAAAGTGGCGAAAACCGATTCAACCGTTTTGATTTTAGGTGAAAGCGGCACGGGGAAAGAACTGGTGGCCCGCGAACTTCATGCCAGCAGCCCGCGCTCTAACCAGCCGTTTGTAGCGGTGAATTGCGCCTCGCTGGTGGAAAACCTGCTCGAAAGCGAATTGTTTGGCCATGAGAAGGGTTCCTTCACCGGCGCGATTGCGACGAAGAAAGGGAAATTTGAAGTTGCCGATGGCGGAACATTGTTTCTGGACGAAATCGGAGAATTGCCGCTTTCGATCCAGGCTCGGTTGCTGCGAGCCCTGCAAGAACGGCAAATTGATCGCGTCGGCGGGCTCAAACCCATCAAAGTCAATATTCGAATTATCGCGGCAACCAATCGCGACCTTGAAGGCCAGGTCAAACTCGGGAATTTTCGCCAGGACCTTTTTTTTCGACTCAATGTCCTGTCGGTGACCATGCCGCCGCTCCGTGAGCGCCGTCAGGATATTCCACTGCTGGCAAATTACTTTACCGCCAAATTCAGCCGGGATCTCAATCGAAAAATGGTGGGCGTAACGCCCGATGCACGACGCTACTTGATGAATTATGACTGGCCGGGGAATGTGCGCGAACTCCAAAATGCGATTGAACACGCCGTGGTTCTCGGAGGAGCTGATTCGATTCTGCCGGAAGATTTGCCCGAATCAATCCTTGAAAAAACGCCGGTCCGGCTAGAAGAACGATTCCATTACCACGAAGCCGTAACCAACTTTAAACGCCAACTGGTACAGGAGGCGATTTACAAAGCCGATGGAAACTACCTGACGGTCGCTGAAATGCTGGGTGTTCATCCAAACTATTTGTACCGATTGGTAAAAAACCTGGACCTGAAACTTCCAAAACCTGATTCGAAAGGCTGATTTGGAGTGCGGCGGCTTAACGTCGGTTTCAGATTCAAAAGCAGCGTCAAGTCACCACATTTCAATTATTTATTTCCTCCCGGCTTCAGCAAAAAAACCGGCGGCATTGGCAACCTGAGTCACCACCAAAAGCAGCGTTAAAACACAGGCTCTGGAGACTGGAAACCGTCTGAATGGGTAAAAAACCAGGCTCAAATAAAAAACTGGCGGTTCGATCCGAATTCGATAAAGATTGAGATTGGCTCTGAGCCGGTGATAACGAAAAGCGCCCCGTCCGTAACTGAAGTGTTGTCGCCAGAATTGGGAAAAGGTCAGGGAATGGTAATGATAAATAACGACTTCTGGCGCATACACCAACTGAAATCCGTGACGCTCCCACCGATGAGAAACTTCGCGGTCCTCCCCGGCTGACCGAAAAAAATTCACATCATCAAATCCTTTGATTTCAGCAAACTGTTGCAGTGAAACCACCATGTTATTGGAGGTAAAGAATCCTCCGGGGTGATGTTGGAGGTGGTAATACTCGTACAGATAATCTTGCAGTAACTGGCTGGCTGTCGAAAAAATATTGGTCGTCAGGCCATTGATGACGTATCCGCCAACCATTGACACTGGATTCGTTTTGACCCGCTCGGCAATTGTGCACAGCCAATTTGTTGCTGGCCGACAGTCATCATCGGTAAAACACAGGTATTTGCCTTGCGCCTTTTCCATCCCGGTATTGCGGGCCCGAGCTGGCCCCCCGCGTTTTTGCGTCACACAGGTCAAATTGAGTCTATCGGCAAACTGCAAAGCCACATCTTCAATCGGCGGGTCGCTTTCATCATCAACCACAATCACTTCAAACTGATCAGGCGGAAAATCAAGCCGAGTCAGTGATTCCAGACATTCGGCAAGATGTTGTGGCCGGCCATGGGTCGCGATAATGATGGAAAATTCCATTTGGAAAACCAAAAAGATTACAGTCAGTAGTCAGTAGTCAGTAGTCAGTAGTCAGTAGTCAGTAGTCAGTAGTCAGTAGTCAGTAGTCAGTAGTCAGTAGTCAGTAGTCAGTAGTCAGTAGTCAGTAGTCAGTAGTCAGTCAGTAGTCAGTAGTCAGTAGTCAGTAGTCAGTAGTCGAGTGTTGGGATTTTGGGATTTGTGTCAAGTGGATTTGGTTCTATTTGAGATATTTAGAAGCAATTCTTTTCAAGGATTCCAGGGATTCAACGATCCGGGTTTTGTCTACTGACTACTGACTTATCAACTACTGACTTAGGAGCAATTCTTTTCAAGAATTCGACGGATTCAACGATCCGGGTTTTGTCTACGGACTACTGACTACTGACTACTGACTGCTTTTACATAAAGCGATGCCGGTTAAACTCCAGATCCGCCAGAATTGGATTCGCCTGTCCGGGGCCAAATCCATAGCCAATCATTTCGCCAAACCCATCAACCCACAACAATAGAGCCATCGCCGGGAAAACTCCGAATGAAAGCTGACTGAGGTTTCCAGAGTCCTTCAAAAACCGACAAATCTTCAAAAACCGAACCAGGGGGATCAACGGTGCCAGGACAAAGTAGACGCCACGATAAAGCGGCGACATGGTTTTGGTTCGTGCCGCCGCAAACAAACGGCCACCATAAAATCTGAGCGGAATCGAGGCGCCAACCACGGCAAAATTCAAGTGGAGAATCTGGGCTTTCGGTTCAAGATAGAGTTGGAAGCCACGTCGGTGCAGGTCCCAATGCAGAATGCTTTCCGCATCCAGAAACCGTTCCAGTTGATCGCCATAGTCGAGCAGCACCTCGCGCTTGTATGAACAATTGTGGCCCGGCAGATGCGACATGGTTCTGGCGGTTGGAATATTAAACCACTCACTGTACTCAATCAGAAAATTGACCCAACTGATGATCGTTTGCGGATTGGCGTTTTTCAAGGTTGGGCCAACAGCGGCCCAGGGTTGTCGGTGAGCTTCAATTAGCGCAGTGGCCCATCCGTGACTGGGAAAGACATGGTCTTCGACAAAAACAACAATCGGAGCTTTCGCCGCTCGAACCCCCGCGGCCCGGCCTTTCGGCGTGGCATCCAGCATACCGACCTCAACCACCTGAAAACTGTGGAAGGCAGCCACGTCATCGAGGTTGAGATTCAGCCGTTCGCGTGACGGAGCAACCAGAATCAATTCAATCTGGTCGCACCCCTCCTGTTTGGTGAGGTGGCGAACAACCTTGCGAATTGACTCAAACGAATTGGGTGTAATCAGAATAGCTGATAGCGCAGGAATAGACATAAATTCAGTGTGTAGGGAAAGCAACTTCTGAAACGGAAACCATTTGATGGCCGGCAGCCGAAGCTTCAGCCGCAATGATGACCTTTAAACTGGTAAATCCATCTGAGAAGTCAGGAAAATCCGAAGTCTGACGGCGGATGGCTTGAAAAAAAATATTCAGCGCTTGCTGGTATGACGGTTCAAATCCAGGGTGAAGCAGTTTTTGCAGAATATAAGGTGTGCGACCAATCAACTGACCGGTCTGTTTTAGCTGTTTAAGCCGATATGAATCAAGCCGGGCATCGCGAAAATGGACATCAAAAGATCGGTACCGATCAACCGTGAGTTTCCCATGGCGTCCATAGATTTCAAAACCATCTTCATCCACAGCACTTTGCGAAAAAAATGACTCAATCGTGAGGCCATTTTCCAGGTGCAAAACCAGTGTGGCCGTATCAGCTTCGGCCCGGATGGACCGGACGGTGGCTGAAACCAGATGAATTTCCTGTTCAAAAAAATATCGGACCAGATCAACGTGGTGTGAGGCCAAATCAAGCAGCACGCCGCCACCGAGCTGCCGGGATTGCCGCCACTCTGGCAACGGGTGGCTTGAAGTCGAAAAAACACTTCGGACCTGGACCAGATCGCCGATTTTCCCTGATTGCAACAGACGTCTCAATTTCTGGTAGAGCGGATGAAACCGATAATTGTACCCGATCATTCCGATGAGACCTGACTGTTTCCAGGTAGCGAGTACCTGCTCCCCTTCTGCCCGGCTGGTTGCCAGCGGTTTTTCAAGGTAGACGTGTTTGCCCTGAGTGAGTGCATCAATCGTTGTTTGGGCGTGCAGGTGAGTTGGTAAACAAATCAACACTGCATCAATTTCAGCCAAAGCCAGGAGTTCCCGATAGTCTGCAAACGGCTTCGCACCGGGATAGCGAGATGCGACGCTGGCGCGTTGAACAGCGTCCGATTCCGCCAGCGCCGCCAGTTTTACATTCGGAAGACGGATAATATTCGGCAAATGAACCAGTTGGGCAATGGTGCCACATCCGATGAGCCCGAGGTTGAGGGTGGGTTGAGATGGCATATGTGAGGTTCGGAGTTCGGGGTTCGGGGTTTAGAAAAGACAAAGGGACAAAAAGGACATAAAGGACGAAAAGGATATAAATTCGAAACCCCGGAATCCAGAGTTCTCAATCCTGACCAGGTAACCAACTGACAAGGTGACAAGGTGATTTCTTTCATCCCTCATCCCTCATCCCTCATCCCTTCAGAAAACCCGGAATTGCCCCTACATCCGACGGTGCAACAAACAGGGCATTGCTTTGCGAATGCGGGCAAGGTGATTGGTGTCAATTTCAGCCATGATGAAGCATTCGCGATCTGGCGCCGTTGCCAGGACCATCCCCCAGGGGTCAATAATCATGGCTCGTCCATAACTGGCGCGTTTCGGAGTGTGCTGGCCAAACTGAGCCGGAGCAACGACATACACCTGATTTTCAATCGCGCGGGCCCGCAACAGAATTTCCCAGTGGTCTTTTCCAGTCTGAAGTGTAAACGCGGCTGGAATGAATAAAACCTGAGCGCCCTGGGCCGTGAGTTGGCGGTAGAGTTCGGGAAATCGCAGGTCGTAACAAATTGAAAGTCCAAAACAGACATCATCAATCGTGACCGTTACGGCTTCGTCGCCTGGCTCCACAAAGCGGGATTCTTCGAGCACGGTTCCATCGGGCAAGGTGACGTCAAACAGGTGAATTTTCCGATACATCGCCAGTCGTTTGCCATCCGGCCCAAAGAGCAGGCTGGTGTTAAAGACTTTTTGATTGGGGGCGGTTTCAGGAAAACTCCCCGCCAGCAGGGAAATGCCGTGTTTTTGAGCCAGTTGTTTGAGCCAGTCGGCCAGCTCTCCGTCGAGCGACTGGTGATATCCGATGTCTTCGCCTTCAGAGCGCAAATAGGCAAAATTTTCCGGAAGTGCCACCAGCGTGGCACCGCGGTGGGCGGCTTCGGCCACCAGTGACGCCACCCGGTTGAGATTAGATTCGACCTGATCAGTTGATCTGAGTTGGACCGCCGCAATGAGCATAGGAAGACCTGTTATAAATTATGAATTATGAATTAAGTGCCTTACCGAAAATTTCCAGACATTTTAACCACGAAACACACGAACGACACGAAAAGAATCAAACACTTACCAAATCCAATATCTCAGGAAACTTATGACAAGGTACTTATGAATGCAGGAAGCGTTAGGTATTTAACAAATCAAATAACTGAAGGTGAATGCTTTAATATTCATTTTTTCTATTAGGCTCTATTCTTTTGAATAGCTACTGGGATATCAAGCTATATTCATAATTCATAATTCATAATTGGTATTTGGGCAACTATGCCATTTCCTGGGCCGGGCTGCAAAAAATAGTCACACTCTGAAAAAGGGCTTGACAAAAATCAGTTCAAGTCATAGCTTGCTGGGGTTAGTTGAAAATGAATTTCAATTCTAGCAAAATCAAACCCAACCATCCTGCCAGGTGATTGGGGGTGATGGCGCACGGTGAAATCGGCATTGGCTTCACCGTGTGGACGTTCCTTCGTTGGTTGTTCTCCATAGCATGAAGCGAAAAGCCTCCGGTGCTGCCACACCGGAGGCCCTTTTTCGCCACTGCAGCTTCTGTTTGCGCATCCGCTCCCAGTGGCGCCGCCGATCATAGCACGCCACTGCGACAAAACACACACACCAGATTCTCTTTTGCGTCCTGTCTGAGGTGCTCCACATGTCGTTTTCTGGCTTTTTTGATCGGCGCAGCCCGCGTCGAAATTCGTTGCCTGTTCACCCTCTGGTTTGGCTCGGACTCACGGTCTGTTGCCTGATTTCATTCTCGCTGCCAATTCTGGCGACTCCTCTTGATGGAAAAGTTGTCGGCCAGATCAAGGATAGTACCGGAGAGCCCATTCCGGGTGCCACCATTGAACTCAAACCCTCCCTCGCCGGCTCAATTTTTTCCGGTGTGACGGATGTGTCAGGAGTTTTTTCGGTCGAAAATCTTGTTCCCGGACGCTACCTGGTCAAGATTTCACAACCTGGATTCTCAACTCGAACCACCGAGGTTGAAGTTCAGCCCGGCGATGCGACCCAGTTTGAAATCATCCTTACGCCGGGTTTGATCACGGAAACGGTCACGGTCACGGCGGCTCGAATCGAACTGGTCGCCCAGGATACACCGGTTCCCGTGACAGTCATTGACCGAACCCAGCTTGACCGCCAGCCGGTTGCGACCATCGGAGATTTATTCCGATCTTTACCCGGCGTCAGCACTGCCAGTGAAGGCCCCTTCCAGGTTCGGCCCCGGATTCGCGGCCTTGAAAGTAACCGGGTGTTGATCCTGGTTGATGGCGAACGCCTGAACCATACCCGCACCTCAACCTCCGAATCAGGCATTGAAATCGGACTGGTTGGCGTGGATCAAATTGAAACCGTTGAAGTTTTGCGCGGGAGTGGATCTGTTCTCTATGGTACGGATGCCCTTGGCGGCACCATCAACCTTATCACCCGCGATACCTTGCCACGCCAGACATCCGGGTTTCGGTTTTCCGGCGGAGTCAGCAGCTTTTTCAGTTCGAATGAAACCGGACGGCGTGGGACGGCTAATCTCGCCGGTGCCAGTCGCTGGTTTGCCTTCCGGGTGTCGCACACCCAGGACCGTTATGAAAACTACCACAGCGGCGAATTTATCAATGCGGCTGGAACCACGTTGCCGACGGAAGTCTTAAATTCCAATTATCACGGCAGCAATACGTCAGTGCTTGGAAAGTTCTTTTTCAATGACCGCCATTCGCTCAAAGCCGTTTATGACCGGTATCGAGCTGCCGATATCGGCGTTCCCAATGTAACAGGTGTTTTTACCGCCTTCTTTCCGTTTTCCAACCGCGAAAAATTCAGCCTGCGCTATGACGGACAGGACCTGACTTCGCATCTGGCGCATCTTTCAGCCAGATTTTACCGGCAAGATCAGGAACGCAATTTTACAAATCGGTTGCGAGTGCCCGGTTTTTCACAAGTGAGTGAGACGTTAACCGATACTGAATCAATTGGATACGACGTCCAGACCAACTGGATTTTCGGTCGAAAGACAGCCGTGACGGCTGGTTCAAGCCTCTTTCGCGATGAAAACCAGGATTCGCGAACCATCCAAAGCAGCTTTGGTCCAATTACCCAGACTGACACCTCGAAGAGTGTTCCGAATGCAACTTTTGCTGACTTTGCCCTCTTTGCCCAGGGAAGACACCAGCTTTCCAACCGGTTGAGCGTCACGGCGGGCATTCGTTTTGACCGCTTTCTGATTGATTCCGAGCGAACACCGGGATTTGATATCCCGCCGTTTTTCACGCCTTCTCAAATCGAAGATCTGGGGCTTGGCGGATTGGAAGACGGGTTAAATCTGACCAATACCGCCGTGAGTGGTGATGTCGGCGTGGTCTTCAAACCCGTAGACACCCTGAGCCTGGCTGCCCGAGTGGGGCGATCTTTCCGCGAAGCCAACCTCTTTGAGCGATTTTTCACCAATTTTGGCTCCGCTGAAGGCTTTGTGGTTGGGAATCCAAATCTGAAGGCTGAGTCGGGAATCAATTTCGACGTCAGTGCCAGGGTCAAGACTTCGTTTTTGGCCAGCTCCATCACCTATTTCAACAACAACTATGAAAATTTCCTGAGTAGCCGTCAGGCGATTGACCGCAATGGCAATCCCATTACAGTGAGTGCCGGGCCGGGCCGCCCGCCGATTTCAGTCTTCCAAAGCATCAACATCGGGGAAGCCCGTATTCAAGGGTTCGAAGCTGATTTTGAAGCTTCCCGCCCGGTTGGCCGCGGCTTTTTGGTGCCATTTGGAAATTTGAGTTATCTGCGTGGCACAAACAAACAAACCGGTAATCCACTCGACTTTATCAGCCCGTTTCGGTCGCTGATGGGCCTGAGATACCACGATGCCAAAGACTGGTTTTGGGCCGAATATTCAACCCGAATTGTTACTACCCAGGATCGCCTCACCGCCTCGTTCAAACAGGGCAACGGTGGAAATGAGCCAGGGTTTGTAACGCACGACATTCGGGGCGGTATCAACTTTACCCGTGAACACACCCGGACAAGCATCGTGCTCGGCGTGACCAATCTTGGGAATCGTGCCTATAACGAACAATTTGTCTTCGCCCCAGCCCGTGGCCGGAGCTTCACGCTGGGCGTAAACTTCCGATTTTTCTAAGTTCCCCTCACACGATAGTACTTTCCTTCAGCGTGTTCGTGGGAAACGCGCCCATCGGAGGTCATTCCGAATGGAACATGCCTCCGATGGCCTTTGTTTTGAAATATTGATGGAGATTGACTTGTATGACTTACCACCCGACATCGTTACGCGGTTATTGTTTTCAATGTATCGAAGGCCACGTTCATCTCAAATGGGACAACGTCGTGCTTTCTTTTTCACCCTCGGAATTTTCCTGTCTGGCCCAGTTGGTCAAAGCAATGGATACCCGGCTTCGCGAGCATGAACCAGTGCTGGCGGCGCTGCCCGGCGAAGTAAGTTCATTGCCAATGTAGGAATAGGGGCTGAACAAACCAGGGCTCAGGGCCTTGTCATTACCCAAATTTTTTTAACTTGTCTCTAACCTCAGCTCATTCAAAGAGTTACTGAAATCATTTTTCGGTTGTTGTCTCAGTTGACCACTGATTGTCCTGAAAACCCTTGAATTGAGAATCAACAACTTACGAAGATGATTGAGGCCAATTTTGGAGAACTGAAAAAATTTGGGTAATGACAAGGCTCAGGGCTCGGGGCTGAAGACTCGCAAGCTCGGGGCTGAAGAAAACGGGTTCCAAACCCTGAGCCCAATGTCTTCAGCCCGACTTTTTCAGCCCGAGTCAACTTTCCCCAGGAGGAATATATGATTCGCCAATCATTCTCTTTTTTTTCTGTTCAAAGTCGCTGGCTCAAGAGCGAGCATCCCCGAATTTATATGAGTGAAACCGGCCGGGTTCATATCGAAACCGACCACACCCGGACGTCGCTTTCATCCGAGGAATTTCTCGCCCTGGTGCGCTCACTGGTAAAATCGAAAGGAAACCCTGGAAACAATGGTTACTGGAATCCGCAAGCCTCACTCTTTGACTCTTTTTCTCTGCGCCCTGGTTCTTAGTTTGATTTCTGGATGTCGGACAAACCAGCCATCCGCGCCAGTAACGGCAGGTTCGGTCAAACCACCTCCAGGCGTAATCAATACCGAACGGATTGTAACGATTGGGGCCAGTATTTCTGAATCGGTCTGTGCGCTGGGAAGTGAAAAACAGATTGTCGGCGCTGATGATACCAGCCAGTTTCCTGACAGCGTTGCCCGCCTGCCAAAAGTTGGCTACCAGCGGACATTACAGCCAGAGGGGATTCTCTCGCTGAAACCAACCGTGGTGATGGTTTCTTCCGAAGCCGGTCCAGTCGAAACGTTTGAGCAAATTCGGCGCGCTGGAGTTCCGGTTTTTGTTATTCCATCGGACTACAGCGCGGAAGGTGTCAAAAACAAAATTCGCCAGATTGGTCAACTTCTCGACAAAAAAGCCGCCACCGAAGCACTGATTTCCCGGCTGGATCAGGAATTCTCCGCCGTGGTCAGCCTTGCCAGTCAAAGTTCCAGCCACCCGAAAGTTCTTTTTTTCTATTCACGTGGCCAGGGAGCCCAGATGATTGCCGGAACCGAAACCCCGGCGGATGCGATGATTCGCCTGGCTGGCGCCGAGAACGCGGTCAAGACATTCACCGGGTATAAACCAATGACTCCCGAAGCAACGGTTGCGGCCAACCCGGATGTGATTTTAGTCCCCGCCAAAACGCTGGAATTGATGGGTGGCGTCGAGGCGCTGATTCAGCTTCCTGGAATTGAACAAACCGAGGCCGGAAAACACCGTCGGGTGGTGGCCGTTGATGACGCTGAGTTGCTGGGATTCGGCCCCCGAACGGCTGGCGCGCTCAACCGGCTGGTGAAAGAATTTCATCCTGAATCAGGGAAACAGCCATGAGTGCTCAGGATGTTGGGCTCAGAATTCGAAAAAATGACCGGTTTCCATACTGGCCGGTCATTGGTGGACTGGTATGCTTGCTGGTACTCGTTGGGTTTGCGGCACTTGGCGCGGGGGCGGTCCATCTTTCGTGGACGCAAATCATTGATGTTTTCGCAAAATACCTTGGGCTCGCCGGCGGCGAATTGAGTCTTTCACGCCAGGAAGAAATCGTGCTGGTTTCAATCCGACTGCCGCGAATTGTGGTCGCGATGGTGATTGGCGCCGCTCTGGCACTCGCAGGTGTTGCCACCCAGGGGCTGTTTCGAAACCCGCTGGCAGATCCGGGCTTAATCGGCGTTTCCAGTGGGTCTGCCCTTGGCGCCGTGGTGGCCATTGTGGCGCATACCAAAGTCCGCATGTTCCTGCCGGAGATTTCAGGTATCGGCCTGCCGATGCTGACCGCTTTTATCGGCGGATTGCTCGTTTCGATCATTGTCCATCAGGGAAGCATTCGCCAAAACCAGCCGTCAATGTCCCGAATGCTCCTGGTCGGCATTGCGGTCAATGCCCTGTGCTCGGCTATTACCGGATGGCTCACCTTTCAAGCCAGCGAAGCCCAGTTGCGGTCAATCACTTTCTGGAGTTTGGGGAGTCTGGCCAATTTAAACTGGAACATCACGCTGATTTTACTGGCTGTGTCACTTCCGGCAGCCGTGATGGTCGTTCGGTGCGCCCAGCCTTTAAATGTGCTGCTGCTCGGGGAAGCCGAAGCCCATCACCTCGGAATCAACGTCCGGTATATAAAACAAACCGTCGTGATGGCAACGGCGCTTCTGGTCGGTTCAAGCGTTGCTGCCGTCGGGATGATTGCCTTTGTCGGACTGGTGGTTCCGCATCTCGGTCGGCTTCTGGTTGGACCGCACCACCGGATTTTATTTCCCGTGGCGGCCTTGATTGGTGCGGTTTTGCTCCCAGCCGCTGATATTCTGGCCCGGACGGTCATTGCACCGGCTGAACTTCCGATTGGAATCGTGACCGCCGTGATGGGAGCGCCGTTTTTTCTGTGGTTGATTTGGAAAAATGATCGCGGATTGTGAAGTTTGGGGTTCCGGGTTCCGGGTTCCGGGTCTTCGAAGAAATTGTTTTTATGTCCTTTATGTCCCTTTTGTCCTTTACGTCCTTTTCTCGAAAACCCCGAACCCCGAACCCCGAACCCCGAACCCCGAACCCCGGAAGCGGAAAGGTCACTATGCTATTACAGGTTGATTCCGTCAGTTATCAGGTCAATGGCATATCAATCCTCAAAGATATTTCCTTGCGCGTGGAGGCCGGGCAGTTGCTTGCCGTGATTGGTCCAAATGGCGCCGGGAAATCCACACTGTTTCGTCTGGTGTGCGGAGACATCGAGCCAAATCAGGGACTCATTCACATTGGCGGGAAATTGCTTGACGAGTGGACACCCGGTGCTCTGGCCAAAATCAGAGCTGTCCTGCGCCAGCAAACTATTCTGCAATTCCCGTTTACCGTTGAGGAAGTCATTTCGCTCGGATTGTCGCCGTATCATCACGAACTGACCCACGCCGACAAACAATCCATCATTGAAAATATGATTGAGCTGGCTGAAATCAGTCATTTGCGGCATCGGAGCTACACGACACTCTCCGGCGGAGAACAGCAGCGAACCCATTTCGCCCGCGTTCTGGCACAACTCTGGCCAGCTATCGGCACCGTACCGGTGTTGCTGCTGCTCGACGAACCGACCGCCAGCCTCGATTTGCAGCATCAACATCACGTGCTTTCGATTGCCCGCCAATTGACCCGGCTTGGGGTTGCGGTGGTGGTTGTCGTTCACGATCTCAATCTGGCGGCACAGTATGCCGACCATATTGTTTTATTTCAAAAAGGAGCGGTGGTGGCTGCCGGGACACCCGGTGAAGTCTTGACGAAGCCCACGCTTGAGCGCACGTTTGGAGTTACAGTCGAAGTCACATCTCATCCGACTCGCAATTCGCCACTCATTGTGCCAACCGGTGCTGACCGACAACCGCTTCAGGTTCAACCGCTTTCTGAAAAATTTGTCAAAGGAGTTCGATATGAGTGTTTCAATGGTATCGCAGCCGACTGATCTCAAAGAACGGTGGGCGGAGTTTCGCAAAAATAATCCCAAGGTTCGGATCCGCGATGCGGCGGAACAACTTGGCGTCAGTGAAGCCCAACTGGTGGCCACCGGCTGCGGTGAAACCGCAACCCGCCTCGAAGGCACCTGGAGTGAAATCCTGGATGCCGTCTCACCCATTGGCCGGGTGATGGCTCTGACCCGCAATGAACACGCGGTCCACGAGAAAAAAGGGCTTTACCAGGGCCTGGAAACCACCGGGCAGGTCGGGTTGGTTCATACCGAAGGCATTGACCTGCGAATCTTTTTTTCACGCTGGAAGCTGGGATTTGTTGTTTCGGAAGATTCCGGACAGGCATTTATGCGCCACAGCCTTCAGTTTTTTGATCAAGCTGGAACGGCGCTTCACAAAATTTTCCTGCAGCCGGAGTCAAACTTCGCGGCGCTTGATGAATTAGTGAAACGGTTTCGGTCTGAAGACCAGTCGCCGGTGCAGGTTGTTGAACCGGAAACCACATCCAAAACCATTCGTCCAGACGCTGACATTGATGTCAGGGGACTGCAAGAAGCCTGGTACACCTTAAAAGACACCCACGATTTCTTTGGCATGCTCCGCGCGTTTGAAGTCGAACGAACCCAGGCGTTCCGACTTGTCGCGGCTGATCTGGCCAGACCGGTTTCGACCCAGAGTGCCCGCCAGGCATTGACGCTGGCTTCAGAGCGAGAAGTCTCAATTATGGTATTTGTCGGAAATCCGGGAATTATCCAGATTCACACAGGACAGGTTTCCAAAATTGTGCCCTATGGCGACTGGATCAATGTCATGGATCCAGATTTCAACCTGCACCTGCGCGAAACCGGGATCGCCAGCGCGTGGATTGTTCGCAAACCCACGCTCGATGGAGACGTGACCTCACTTGAACTTTTTGACCAGGACGGCAACAACATCGCGTTGTTCTTTGGCGAGCGAAAACCCGGCAAGCCGGAATTACAATCGTGGCGCAACCTGCTTGCCGACATAAAATAGCGGCAATGGGCCGTCTGGAGTTTTACCGTTCTAAAAATTTTGGTTGACAAAATCTGGTAACGTATCTACCTTAGTTAACACTGTTACCTAAGGTAGATACGTTATGAATGAAAGCATCTCCCCTCGAAAATTGACTCGCCAGGATCGTGTCCGCCAGGCCAGCCAGCACCGACGCGAACAACAACGCGATCAGATTCATCACCTGATTCTTTCGACGGCGGCTGAACTCTTTCTGGCCAGTGGCTATGAAGGATTTTCGCTTCGCAAAGTCGCCGAACAGATTGGATACACCCCAACCACAATTTATCGCTATTTTGACGACAAAGACGATTTGTTGCTGGCCATTGTCCTGGAAGGCTTTCAACAGTTTGAAGCCGCGCTCAAATCAGCCAGTGACGCCCAACCTGACCCATTGCTGCGGTTGATTGACCTTGGTCGCGCCTACGTTCAGTTTGGGCTGGCCCACCCGCTCCATTATCAATTGATGTTTATGCAGCGGGCCGATTTGTTGTTTCGGAAACGCGTTGATGAAGCGGCCCCGCCTGGAAATTCATTTCTGGTGCTCCAGAACGCCGTCCAGGCAGCACTGGATGCGGGTGTTATCAAACCCGGAGACGTCAGAATTTACAGTTATCTTTTATGGACCACTGTTCACGGTATCGTCGCGCTGGCGGTAACCGAGCACCATTATGACACCAGTTTTGCCAACGAACTGACTGAAACCTCACTCCATGCCGTGATTGAAGGAATTCGTTTGGTTCATAGTCAGTAGTCAGTAGTTGATGAGTCAGTAGTCAGTAGTCAGTAGTCAGTAGTTGATGAGTCAGTAGTCAGTAGACAAAACCCGGATCGTTGAATCCGTCGAATTCTTGAAAAGAATTGTTCCTAAGTAACTCAAATAGAACAAAATATACTTGACAGATAATTCAGAAACCCAACACTTGACTACTGACTACTGACTACTGACTACTGACTACTGACTACTGACTACTGACTACTGACTACTGACTACTGACTACTGACTATAGATTTTTTGCTATTTAGTTAACGGTGTTATTTTAAATAGATCTGTTTAATTTCAGGAGCCAAATTTCGTATGGAACAACTTTTCGCCTTGAGCGGATACACGGTGTTGCCCTTCTGGGCGTTGATGATGTTTCTCCCGAAGTGGAAATTCACCGAACGCGTGATGCAATCCCCACTGGTGGCCGCTTTACCGGCTGTGATGTACCTGGTCTTGATTGCTCCCAAAATACCAGTTGTTTTTCCGATTGTGGCTCAACCCACCTTGAAATCGGTGATGCTGTTGCTTGGGTCTGAAGGAGGCGCAACGGTTGGCTGGATTCACTACCTGGCGTTTGACCTGCTGGTTGGTCGGTGGATTTATCTGGATAGCCGCAATCGCAAGCTCTCCCCATTTTTGATCTCGCCCATCCTCTTTTTTACCTTGATGTTTGGTCCGATTGGCTTTGTCGCCTATCTGGTCACGATTGCCATCCATAACCGGCTGGCCCCTGAATTTCAAACCCAACCGTTTGGCGCTCATTGAAACGAAAGGTGTTTGACTATGTTAAACCAATTGAAATCAGATAGTTCAGTTATGAAATCATCCTCCGGTTTATCGTTTTCAGAATCAAGTTTGACTTCCTCCTTGGGATCAGGAGTTCAACCTATGATTGAGACTCTGTTCTCGATTGCTCAGCGCAGCCCGGTCCTCTTTTATTCAGCGGTTGGGTATTTCGTGCTGGCTGTCATTTTTCTTGGATTGATGCCGTTTGAAACCCGGCACGTCATGGGGATTAATGCCTGGATCAAACCTTTGAAATTTGCGATTTCCATCGGAATTTTTTTGGCCACGCTGGCATGGCTGCTCCCATACTTTCGATTTTCCGCCCAGGCTGAAAGCCGGTATGTTTGGATAACGTGGGGCTTGTTTGCGCTTGAAACGGTGATTCTTACGGTTCAGGCGGGGCGCGGCGTGCAATCTCATTTCAATATTACTTCGCCAGTGAATGCACTGCTGTTCAACGTGATGGGAATCGCCATTACCATCAACACCATTCTGGTCGGATACCTGGCCTGGAAAGCTTTTCAGGACAACCTGAGTCTTCCTGCCGGTTTTTTGTGGGGATTGCGATTGGGCCTGCTACTGTTTGTCGTTGCCAGCCTCGAAGGATTTGTGATGGCCAGCCAGCTTGCCCACAGCGTCGGCGTGCCTGACGGTGGACCGGGCCTTCCACTGGTGAACTGGAGCACCCGTGGCGGAGACCTCCGAATTGCCCATTTCATTGGCCTTCACGGCTTACAGGCGCTTCCACTCATCGGAATTCTATTTGACAGGTTCTTTCCAAATTCAAGTTCCCGTCTGGCCGGAAAATTGACGATTCTAGCAAGTTTTGGGTACTGGGCTGTGGCGTTGGGACTGTTTGCCCTGGCCATGTTTGGCATTCCACTCATTCGCCGGTGATGAGGAAAGGGCTGAAAAAAACAGGGCAATCGAAGGGATGAGGAATGAAGGATGAGGGATGAAATAAAACCAATTCTTCAGCCCAATGTCTTCAGCCCCAGGCCCTGAGCCCTGGTTTTTTCAGCCCAGGTTCCGTTCAAAAAACCGGCTCAGCGGATCAGGTTTGTACTCACGGAAAGGCTCGATCTCGCGGTAGCCGTTTTTTACATAGAGGCTAATCGCTTCAGGTTGATGAATACCCGTTTCAAGCTGCAGGGTGTGAATGCCTGCTTCACGAGCCGTTTCCTCAATCGCAGCCAGAAGTTTTTTCCCAAGCCCCAAACCACGCTGGGTTGGATCAACATACATTCGCTTCACCTCGCCAAAGCCTGGCGCCGTCCGCAACAACGCCCCACACCCAACCGCTTTTCCGTCATATCTTGCCACCAAAAGCGTCACCGCCGGATCATTTAAGGCGGAAATTGAAAGAAGGTGGTTGCTCTCAGCCGGGTATAAAGCTGTGAGATATTGGTCAAGTTCTCGAATCAGCCTGATGACTTCGGGAGAGGTGGCTGATTCAACAGCAATGGATAGTTCGAAAGCTGGCATAAGATGTGGTTTGTCAAATTTGGTGAAATCAATCTCACTCAACGCAGCTCGGAGTTCTTCAAAAGTCCTGAAGTTCCGAATCTGGTCAGGTGAAAAAATGAGTTGAAGGTGGCCACTCTCAGGTTTAAACAAAATTGCTGGATACACAATTGACTGCCGATAGGCTGATTCAAACTCATCTTTGTGAAGGATTTCAAGCCTGAATGGACTGGTCTTGAGAAATTCTTGAAACGCCTGGGTGGGGCCAAAATGATGATGGGTTAATGCGCACAAATGACGGGGGTAGGTCGCATAAGCGCCAGGATAAGAAAGCCCGTGCCCTTTCCGTTGGTATTGAATGACGTTCTTGTCGGGCTTGGGTCTCGTCCTGGCCGTGACCGTGGGCTTCGCACCACGGCTATTACACGACGACCCTACGGGCCTGAAATCCTTATCCTGGCGCTTATGGGGGTAGGTCACGGGAGACAAGACCTCCCATACATCCTGTCACTCTGTCACCTTGTCACCCTGTCAGCAAGACTGGCCAGCCCGCCGACGGTTTCAATCGCACGTTGGGTTGTTTCCGACCATCGCTGACCAAAACTGAGCCGAACACAATTCTGATATTTTTTTGATGGGGAAAACATCACCCCTGGCGCAAGGCTGATTTTGTATTCCAGGGCACGATAGTGAAGTTCAAGCGTATCAATACTTTCTGGAAATTCCACCCACAGGACAAACCCACCGTTCGGACGGGTTACTTTTGTTCCAGGTGGGAAGGACTGGTGAATCGCCTGCCTGGCCGCATACAGATGCGAGGCAAAATGTAGTCGTAACTGGCGCAAATAGCGTTCATAGCCGCCATTCTTCAAAAATTCGGCCACCACCATCTGTGGAAGCGTCGCCGTGGCAATGGTGTTCATTCCTTTGAGGCGCTCGACCTGGGCCCGGAATCTCCCTGGTGCCGTCCAGCCGATTCGATATCCTGGGGCCAGGGTTTTGGAAAATGACGCGCAGAGCAAAACCAATCCTTCTTGATCAAACGCTTTGCACGTTTTGGGACGTGTGGTGCCAAAGTTCAAGTCGCCGTAAATGTCATCTTCAATCAATGGAACACGGCGTTTGGCCAGCATTTCAACCAGCCGTTGTTTTTTGGCATCCGGCATACAGCTTCCCAGTGGATTATTGAAATTGGACATCACCAGACATGCGGCAATGGATTGCGACTCAAGGACTGTTTCAAGTGCATCCAGGCAAATCCCGTCAGTTGGGCTAGTTGGAATTTCAAGTGCGCGCATGCCAAGATTTTCAATCACTTGCAAAACACCGTAATAGGTCGGGGATTCAATCGCAATCGTGTCGCCGGCTTTGGCAACCGCTCGCAGACAGAGGTTTAAAGCTTCGATACATCCGTTGGTGACAACGATATCGTCGGCTGACAGATTGCCACCCCAGGTCAGTGACCGGAGGGCAATTTGCCGCCGGAGTTCAGCGTTTCCGGCAATCAATTCATATTCAATCGTGCGTTTCGGCGACCGACGAACTACATCCATCAGGGTTCGATTCAGCCGATTGACCGGCAGCAGATCGGAACTTGGGCTGGCGGCACCGAGTTGAACCAGATCCGGTCGGCGCATGGCCGCCAAAATTGACCCCACCAGATCATCTACGTTGACCGATGTTGCTACCGCTGATGGGCTGGTCCGATTGGGCGTAGGTGGCGATCCCTTTGAAAGCATCCGGACATAAAATCCGGACCGGGGTCGTGATTCGATCAATCCTTTGTTTTCCAAAAGGAAATATGCCTGGAACGCAGTTGCCATACTGACCCGGTGCATTTGCGAGACTTTGCGAACCGATGGAACGCGCTCTCCGGGGCGCAATACACCGTCTTCGATCAGGCGCTCAATTTTTCCAGCGACCTGTTCATATAAATGGGCCTGGGTCTGCAGTGTCAGAGATTCCATGGCAAGTGTCCTTTTGCAACCAAATGTAAAAGCGGCGTCAAGCCGCAGCACTCCATATATCGTAGCCTAAAACTGATCTGGTGGAAAGATGGCAAAACTGAATCTGTTCTGGTCGCTTCAACTACGGTAGAGTTTCGACAGTTCACAAGTGAAAGTTGAAAAACCATGCGAAAAGACACCATGTCATTTGCCGTTGGGCATCCGTTACCGCCAGTGTGGATGCTGGTGGCTGCCTTTGCAGCCGTGTACATCATCTGGGGGTCAACCTTCCTGGCCATCTTATTTGGGCTGGAAACAATTCCTCCGTTTTTGATGGCCGGAACCCGATTTCTGGTGGCGGGCGGCCTGCTGTTTGGTTGGGCGCAACTCAACGGCGCTGGCTGGCCAACCCTGGCCCAATGGCGAAGCGCGGCGGTGCTCGGCGCCGCCATGTTACTAATCGGGAATGGTGCCGTGGTCTGGTCGGAACAGCGTATTCCAACTGGAATCACCGCCTTGCTCATTACCACTGAGCCATTGTGGATCGTGCTGCTCGAATGGGTGATGGAAAAGCAGCGCCCGACGGCCCTGACCTGGGGCGGCCTGGTGCTGGGCACGGTTGGGACAATTGTTCTGATTGGGCCGGGTGTGTTTCAGGGTATGTCAGACGTTGATCTGCTGGGCGCCGCCGCAGTGACCATCGGGGCGCTTTCCTGGGCTGCCGGCTCACTCTATTCGGCACGGGCTGAGATGCCAGCCTCACCAACCTTGAGCACCGGGATTCAAATGCTGGCGGGTGGGGTGTTTCTGTCAATCTTCAGCCTGATGATGGGCGAATGGACTCATTTTGAAGTTGCCAAAGTTTCGCTCAAGTCAGTGCTGGCACTTGGGTATCTGGCGGTGTTTGGCTCCATCATTGCTTACACGGCTTATGTCTGGCTGACCCGAGTCGCACCACCAAGCCGCGTAGCCACCTATGCTTATGTCAACCCGATTATTGCTGTTTTACTCGGATGGGCGGTGTTAAACGAACATATTTCATTTCGAACCATGTGTGCGGCGGCCATGATGATTACCGCCGTGGTGTTGATTACTCTCGGCAAACGAACAGTAGCGAAGCAGAAAATAATTGAAGAGACGACCGTGGATGAAAAATCACTGCCGGAAGCTGCCGTGTAACCAAAGCGGCGTCAAGTGGGCCGCACTCCAAACTGAGGAAATGTATGAAACTCAAAATGTTCCAGGTTGATGCGTTTACAAATCGGTTGTTTGGCGGGAATCCAGCCGCCGTGGTGCCGCTTGAAGACTGGCTGAGCGAGGCCACCATGCAGGCCATTGCGGCTGAAAATAACCTTTCGGAAACCGCCTTTATCGTGCCCGAAGGCAACGATTTCGGGTTGCGCTGGTTTACCCCAGCCGTTGAGGTTGATTTGTGCGGTCACGCCACGCTGGCCACCGCGCATGTGATTTTTACCGAGCTTGATCCGAGTCGCGAAGTCGTTCACTTCCATACGCGAAGCGGAAGGCTGACCGTGACACGTGACAGTGACCGGTTGAGTATGGATTTTCCATCACGAAAACCAGTCCCGGTCGAAGCCCCGCCCTCGCTGATTTCAGCCCTCGGTGCGCAACCAGCCGCGGTTTTAAAATCCCGTGATTTTTTTGTGGTATTTGAAACCGAAGCCGAAGTTCGTGCCCTCACGCCTGATTTCCCTGCCCTTGGGCGGCTTGATACGCTCGGCATTATCGTCACCGCCAAAGGTGATACCGTTGATTTTGTCTCGCGCTTTTTTGCCCCCTATGCTGGCATCAACGAAGACCCGGTCACGGGTTCGGCTCACTGCACATTGATCCCCTACTGGTCAGAACGACTTGGGAAAACCAGTCTCCATGCCCTGCAGGTTTCCCGCCGGGGTGGCGAATTATTTGTGGAAGACCGTGGCGAACGGGTCAAAATTTCAGGAAATGCGGTGACGTTCCTGCGCGGTGAAATCGAATTTTGAGATATCCCACAAAGGATAAACTGATGGTAAAGGATTCATATGTGGACACATTTGCTCGTGATTGGATTGATTCTTGGAACCAACATGACCTTGATCGGATCTTGACGCACTACACTGAAGATGTGGAGTTTTTTTCGCCCAAGATTGTCAAAATCTGGGGTGACCCGTCAGGCCGAATTGTTGGAAAATCAACCTTGCGGAACTATTTTGCAAAAGGATTGGCCGCACAGCCAAACCTCAAATTTGAACTCGTTCAGGTCTTTGTCGGCATCAACACGGTGACGCTGCTTTATGTCAACGCGGCTCAGATTTCTGTGGCTGAAACCATGGAACTCGACGAAACCGGGAAAGCCCGCCGGGTTACTGTTTGCTATCAAAATGAAGAATGATTGGTCAGTACCACCTGCTCACGCGGGTGGTACTGACCAATTTCCCGCCTGCGTCCTTTTCTGGACAAATTTTTCGATTCTTGCCAAATTACCCGCCACCATTTTTACAATTCACGTCACCCTGGAGACTTTTAATCCTGGAAAGTACCCTTCGCGGACGTCTTTCCCAGGATGATTGCGGTTTCACTTTACTGCGCGGAAGTGTGTGCCGTTCAATCAAGTTTGAGCTGTCAATCAGATTGACCACCAGCTTTGACTTTGTTGAATCTCAGATCTGTAACCAATTCATCAGTCACAAGTTGTGTCAACTTGACCGGTTCAATGCTTTATTTTCTCAGGGGACTTACCTTTTTTCGACATGATTTTTTTCTTGTCCAAAGGAGACTTCAGCAATGAACGAACAACAGTCCCGTTTAATCAATTCAGAAGTATCAGCCGTGTGGGATCTCAATCGTGAAGAATGGGATACCGTTGCCAGACAGTGCAAGCCAGTGTTTCTTTCAGGAATCGAAATTGCCGTGACCTCTGGTTTTTTTGCGACCGTAGTGCTGATTTTTGTTGGCATTGTGGTCGTCTTGCTGTACTTGATTGGCGTCAATACACCTGGAATTGGATTCACACTTGGCGCGGGGGCGGCAGTTTGGGTCGGTACTTTTTTGGTCACCGGTCTGATTATTTGGGCGGTTGACTTTTTTGAGAACCTGTTTGCTATTCGTCCAAAGGTTGGTGAACCACCGCATTGTGTGGTCTCAACCGAAGGGTTGATGGTGGGCAATCGGTTTTATTTTTGGAATAAGCGCGAAGACCGTCGCTGGCATCCGTACGCCTTCCACCATGCCTTCGCCATGTTTGACCCAACCAGCCAAGAGACTGGAGTGAGCGCGCTCCAGGTTTGGGTAACCCACTGGTTTGGCCTCAAACGGATGGTGGTTCCAGTTCCCAGAGACCGGCATCGTGAAGCCACACGCCTTATTTCCAACCTCAATAAGTACATCAAACACGCCCCAACTGAAACCATATCTTTCTCAATCCCCCAGCCATCCAACTCAGGAAAACACACTGCCTGACAGGCGATTTGGAAATTTGGCACGGTCTGCCGCACAGCGGGCGGATAGCCTGGAACCCAGGTGGTACAGGCAATTCACCCGCTTTTCTGTTTGAACACCAACCGCTCGTCGTTCCCATTCCGTCATTCGGCATTTGGAACCGGTCACTCAACCCAAAGCCTGCTCCTTGCCGGCCAGACCGGCGTACTGTACGACTGCAAGCTTAACCAGGAACAAGGCTTGCCGTCGAAAAACCTCGTAAGAAAAACAGTAAAGGAGCATCGTATGACCAACCAAACTTCACCTTCCACCACCTTGTTTACCCGTTTGTCCTGGCTTCAAAAAACAGCCGTAGCCACACTCATCATTGGATGTTTGAGCTTTGGGGCCCTGGTGGCTGATGCCTACGCCCAGCCGGAACGCGCCAGAGAACGCCGAGAACGTGTGTTGCAGGGATTTGACCCGCAAGTTTTGATGAACGTTTTAAAGATTCGACAGGAAGTCGAGACCATTCGAACTGAAGTCAACCTGACCGATGACCAGAAGGCTCAGGTTCGCGCGATAGTTGAGGCAACCGCCCCCGAGGCCAAAGCCCTTCGGGAATCATTGCGGAGTTCCCGCGAAGCGGTCAAAACCCAGCTTGTGACAAACCCCAGTGACACTGCGGCGCTGGATGCACTGGCCAAAAATATCGCCGCCACGGAATCAGACCTGGTGCAGTTGCGGGTCTCCACGATGGGAAAAATTGCATCTGTCTTGAGCACCGAGCAACGTCAGACGATTGCCAAAGGCGCCACCGAAATCCGCTCGCTGGCTGACGAAATCAAAACAACGGTGCGGAAAAACCACCCGGAACTTCCCCTGGATTTGTTTTAGCGAACGCGAAGGAGCGAAAAATTCAGTTTTTCCTTCGGTTTGATCGCTTTCCCTCTCCACCAAACCTTTTCAAACGGAAACCAGTCCACGCTGCCAGAGAATCGAGAAACTGGCTATACTGCGCCATTGATGCTTTCTCCAGCGTGGTTTTCCTTTGCCAGCCGGATTCCCGCCGGTTGGCAATTTCCGTTTTGCAAAAGCAGGGTGGTTGATGTTTGCTGAAATGTCATTTTTATTCTTGAGCATCGGTGTGTTGCTTTCAGCCACTTTGTTATGCGGCATGGCGGCGATTTTGGCTCGTGGGGAGCCATCAACCTCGCCTTCGAGCCGAATTCTTCCCTGGTTGCTGGGCCTGGGAACGGCCTGGTATCTGACCATGGCGGGCCAATATGCCATTTATCCGGTTCTGGATGAGCTGGTGAAAGACCACAACCGGGTGATTCCCGCCGGGTTGCTCCGCCCGGCATTGTTGTTATTTTTGGCTGGACTGGCCCATTGTTACGTTTCAGAACTCCCGCCACCAACCCAGCGAAAAATTCCAATCTGGCTCATTTATCTTCCAACCTTGACCATCCTGATGATTCTGGCGGGCTTTCGCCTGACCAGTCAGTATTATTTTCGGGTCGCCGGGCCATTTCGAGTTGAGTCAAAGCCAATTTTGCTCATGGTGCTCGGGATTGTATTGTTTGATCTGGCAATTGTGATGTTCTGTCACTGGCAATTGACCAAAAGTGCCCGGCGGTCACTGATTTGGCTTGGAATTGGCGGGCTGGAAGCGCTGTTACTGTACTTTTCGTTTCATCAATGGCCTAGAGTTCTGGCTGAGAGCAGCTCCTATTATGATTTGTTGAGCATGTTGTTGCCAATTCCACTGACACTCTGGCTCGCATACAATCGGGCGCGGTACCAGTTTTTTGATGTCTTTATCAAAAACGGCGCGGTGGTGCTGGCGATTGGGTTGGCCATGGGACTTTCGATCAGTGCGGGAATTTTCTATTTTCAGTGGTTTTTTCCAAATGCTTTTTTTCAGGAACGGGATGTAACACCTGCCGCGCTGGTGCAGTTTTGTTTGGGATGTACTTTTCTTTCGGTGCCGCTGGTCACGGTGGTGATTCGGTGGCGACCACGACTGGATGCCTGGGTGGATTTGGTTTTGTTACGCCGGCCAGGATATGCTCAGGCATTCAAGAAACTCCTCCCGTTGCTTCAGCAAGCAACCGACGAAGCCTCCGCCATTGACCGGGTGTGTGCTCACCTGACCGAAGTCATGCAGGCAAATCGGGTTGAATTTGTGCCTGACACCACGCTTGAAGCTGGTTCAACAACTGACATCAGTCAGAATTTTGGCGGCCTGCCGGAAATGAAATCAGAGGTGCTGACGGGAGATCAATATTTCGGCGTGTTGCACGTGGTTGGCAGTTCCCAGGGACTGCGGTATTTGAGTGAAGACGTTATCTATTGTGACCGGGTGGCGGGCCTCCTCGCTGGTATGTTGTTGACGCTGCGCACCCAGGCGGAACGAACCCGCGAACTCCACCAGGCACAACAACTTCGCGAACTGGCCAATCAGGCCCACATCCGGGCCTTGCAAGCTCAGATCAACCCACACTTTTTGTTTAACTGCCTGAACCTGCTCAATTCGCTGGTTCGCACTGACCCGGAACGGGCGCGAGCCTTGATGCAGCGACTGGCGGCGGTGTTTCGATACACCCTGGATAGCACCCGGAAAGAAACCGTCACTCTGGCTGAAGAACTCAAATTTGTGGAAGACTACCTTGAAATTGCGCGGGCCCGGTTTGGCAACCGGCTTTCGACCAGTATTGAAATCGAAGCCAATCTGCACAACACACAGGTGCTACCAATGCTGGTTCAGCCGCTGGTTGAAAACGCGCTCCATCATGGCATTGAGCCCAAAGTCGGCCCGGCCCGGCTGGATATTCGGGCTTTTTCTGAAAATGGGTCAGTCGTGATTGAAGTGGCCGATGATGGAATCGGGTTTGCCGCCAAAGATCTTTCCCAGACTGGTCAGGCCAATTCAAAAAACCCGGAGTCCCACGCCGGTATTGCTCTGGCCAATATCAATGATCGCATGAAAAGCCAGTTTGGGACGACGCTGACCATCCAGAGCCAGCCGCACATCGGCACCAAAGTTGAGTTGCGCTTCCCTGGGCAAGTGTGAAAACTGGCGAGGTTTTTTCATTCAATTCAGTCTTTACATTGGGAAAAACTCATGGATTTTAACGAATATCAAAAACAGGCGCTGAAAACCGCGATTTACCCGAATTTAGGCGCCAACCTTCAGTATCCGACGCTTGGGTTATGCGGCGAAACCGGCGAAGTGGCCGAACTGGTCAAAAAAAGCATTCGCGACGAAGGCGGCGAAGTCTCACCCGAACGCCGTGAAAAATTGATCAAGGAACTGGGCGATGTTCTCTGGTACTGTGCCATGCTGGCGCACGAGCTTGGCATCCCGCTGTCAACCGTTGCCGAGGAAAATATGCAGAAGCTGGCTGACCGACAGGCTCGAAATAAAATCAAAGGCGACGGGGACGAGCGATGAGGAGTTGGGGCTGAGGGCTTGGGGCTGAAGAAATCGGGCTGAAGAAATCGGGCTGAGAACTTCGAAATGAGAGCTAAAATTACTTGTCACCCTGTCACCTTGTCACCTTGTCACCTTGTCACCTTGTCATTTTGTCACCCTGTCACCTTGTCACCCTGTCACCTTGTCACCTTGTCACCCTGTCACCCTGTCACCTTGTCACCCTGTCACCTTGTCACCCTGTCACCTTGTCACCTTGTCACCTTGTCACCCTGTCACCCTGTCACCTTGTCACCTTGTCACCTTGTCATCCTGTCACCTTGTCACCCTGTCACTCTGTCATTCTGTCACTTTTCCTTTTTCCCATTCTCTTTTTTCCTTTAAAGTGCCAGCCGCCAATCCAAATTTTCATCCCAGGCCAGTGGCGCATTTTTTGTCCAGAGAAGGGATTTTTTATGTTCCGACACCAATTTGTGATTCAACCAGCCTGGTGGTATGCGATTGCCCTCAGTGTGATATGCCTGGCCAGCAACGGAGCCATCAGCGCTCAGACCGATTTCACGCCCGGGCAAATCCAACCGAAAATCGTGTGCCGGGAAAATGCCGAGCACAGCTATGCGCTCTACCTGCCGAAAGCCTACACCAAAGAAAAAAAATGGCCGATTGTGTATGCCTTCGATCCTGGCGGAGACGGCTCGGCTCCGGTTCAACTGCTGCAGGAAGCGGCTGAAGACCTTGGGTATATCGTGGTTGGCTCAAACAACTCGCGCAATGGATTTAATATCCCGATTTCAGAAATTGTCCGGCTGTTTTGGCGTGATACCCGCGAACGTTTTTCAATTGATGAAAAACAGGTCTATACCGCTGGCATGTCGGGGGGATGCACCATTGCCTCAGCCATTGCCCGATTGAGCAAAGGTGAAATCTCAGGCACCTTTATGGTCGGTGCCCCGTTGATGCAGGATTTATCGGAAAGCAAAGAGCTTTCGTTTATTGTGTTTGGTTCGGCTGGAAACGCTGACTTCAATCATTTCCACGTGCGTGACCTGATTGAAAAACTTCAGAAAAATGCCGTGACCTGTACTTTTGTACCGTTTGACGGAACTCATGGCTGGTGCGATAAGCAAACCGCCCGCCGGGCACTGGAATGGTTTGACCTTCAAGCCATGAAATCTGGCCGCAAACCCAAAGATGACGGATGGCTTACGGCTTATTATGAAAAACACCTGACCGAAGCAACCGCCTTAGAAGCGGCAGGTTCGGGTGGTGCGGCGTACTGGCAACTGATCAATCTCAAACGTGATTTTGCCGGTTTGAAGCCCGCAAACGAACTGGACCCAAAAATCCAGGCCCTGAAAACCACCAGGCCAGTTCAGCAATGGTTGAAAGATGATGAAGAATTGCGCCGCCGCCATACGGCCAAAATGCAGGAGTTTTCGGCACTCTATCCAGGTTTGTTTGATCAAGAAGCCCAGTTTGAAACCTTTTCCGCGATGCTTGGGCTGATTTCGCCCTTGAAAAAACAGGCCCGGGATGAAAAGCCTTCCCTTTCCCGAACCGGCGCCCGCATGGTGCTTGAACATTGTTTTGTCATGATGTTTGAAGAAGGCATGCGGTATTTTACCGGCGCGGAATATCGCAAAGCCATTACCTGCCTTGAAATCGCGGCTGACATCCAACCTGCCGCCCAGGGCGCCTGGTACTCCATTGCCTGTTCCTATGCTGAGCTTCGCGATACCAAACGCGCGGTCAATGCCTTGAAAAAAGTCTCTGAATTAGGCCCTGTCAGACGCACCGTGGTTGAAACAAACAAACACTTCGCACGCATTGCCAACGAAGAAGCCTTCCAAAAATGGCTGGCTTCGCTCGATCAACCCGCTCCTGAATCCAAAAAGAGTGATAAAAAGGGGTGAGCGAAACGGACTGTAATACCAGTTTGTAGTCAGTAGTTCGTAGTCAGTAGTTCGCTAACTTCAATTGATTGAATTGCTTGACCGTTTTCTAATACGATCATTCCATTCCAAAATGGTAAGTACCTTGTCATAAGTTTCCCGAGGATATTGGGTTTGGTAAGTGTTTGATCTTTTTCGTGTTTTTCGTGGTTTTCGTGGTTAAAATGTCTGGGAATTTTCGGTAGGGTACTTATAAGGTGAATGGATGGCAGATGATTCTGATATTTTTTTCAAAGGAGAACGTTCCCATATGCTCCGTAACTGTTTGCTGATACTGGCTTTGTTTTCTTTTTACCTGGTGATTGCCCAACCGGTCGCAGCGCAAAAACCTGCCACGAAACAAACCATTGTAACGGCAGCCCAGGTCAACGGCACATGGGAATCCAAAACCGGCACCTTCAAGATCCTGGCCTTAGGAAACCAGCAACTCAAGGTCGAATTTCAAGGCTTTTATGAATACAAAACCGAATATGGCCCCATGGCGAATATCGGTGAGGGGCGAGGAATTGCCTTTATCGAAGGGGACACAGCCATCTTTCAACCCGAAGATGCCGATGAGAACGACCAGATCACGCTCAAATTCACCAAAGGCAAGCTGATTGTCACCCAGGAAGGAACGTGCGGGTTTGGCCTCAACGTCACCGCCGCTGGAACCTATCGAAAAGCCAGCCGTCAGAAACCCTCTTTCCAAAATGAGTAGCGAGTAGTCAATCTAAAAAAGAGCTAGAATAGTTCTTGAATTTTATATTTTGTTGCTATATAAAGCTATGTATGAATATATACAAACCACGCGAATTTGGCGCGTTAATCGGGCGGGCAGTGATTACGTTACAGAGTTGGGATCGGAAAGGGATATT